>NZ_JBEXLC010000070.1:0-44939 GCF_040609795.1 Nocardia sp. NPDC004604 | reverse complement strand
TACTTAAAAAATTAGGAGTTTTCTAATATGTTGCACGCATTTATCTTTGGAGTTATACCAATGTTGGTTTTAATAGCTATTGCAAAGATTGGTCATATACCTCTACGACGGAAAGCAAATCATCCGCGCCGGACTGGAGGACCACTTCACCGGAAAACTGCTCGGCCTCCCCATGGGCGTGGACGTTTGCTACACCAACCACGCGGAATCCGACCAAGACGATATGGACACACTCCTCACGCTGCTCGCCGCCGCGGGTTGTCCGTTCGTCATCACCGTGCCCGGTGCCGACGACATCATGCTGGGCTACCAGAGCCTCGCCTACCACGACGCGCTCTATGCACGAAGAGTTCTCGGTCTGCGCCCCGCGCCCGAGTTCGGCGCCTGGCTCGACAGTCTCGGCATGATGGACACCGACGGTCGCATCCTCCCTGTTGAACCATTGTCGTCTCCGCTGCGTGCGCTGGCTTCCGGAGGTGTGGCTTGAACACGATGCCAGCGGCTCCTCGCACCGCGTGCAGTGACGGTGCAGAAGATATTGCCGCGCAGAACTTCTGGACCGAGCTGCGGCGGACAACCCAGGCCCGCATCGGGCTCGGCCGGATGGGGGACACGCTGGCAACCGCGGAGGTGCTCGCCTTCCGAGCCGCGCATGCGGCCGCACGGGATGCGGTGCATCATCCACTCGAAGTAGTCGGTTTTGCGGACGCGCTCGCGGCGGTCGGGTTGGGGAAGCCGTTCCACGTCCGCAGCCGTGCAGCCGATCGTTCGGAGTATTTGCGCAGGCCGGACCTCGGTCGGTTGCTCGGCGAACCGGTCGACGCCATCTCGTATCCTGCTGTCGAACAAGACCTTTCGGCTGCTGCCAAGGTCGGCGCGGATATCGGGTTCGTCTTGGCGGACGGGCTGTCGCCGCGGGCACTTGCCGACCATGGTGTACCTATGCTCGCTGCACTCGCTGCTGCACTGGGACAGCGATACACCCTGGCCCCGCCGGTGATCGCTACCCAGGCGCGTGTTGCGCTGGGAGATCATATCGGTGCGGCACTGGGGGTTTCGACGGTACTGGTGCTGATCGGCGAGCGGCCCGGCCTTTCCGTTGTGGACAGTCTGGGCATCTATCTGACGCATCTGCCACGGCCGGGGCGGGCGGATTCGGAGCGGAATTGCATCTCCAACATCCATCCGCCTGATGGTCTCGGGTACGAGCGGGCCGCCCAGGTGGCGGTGGGATTGATCGATGGGGCACGGCGATTGGGACGGTCCGGCGTCGATCTCAAGGACACGTCTGGTAGCAGCTCGCTGAACTCAGCGGATGGGCTTGTCCTGGAGGCGAGTGATTCCGACAGGTGACCCAGTGAACTGCCTCGGAGACGCGAGCTGGACGCCAGGGCCGTTACTCTCGATGCGGGAGTAACGGCCCTGGCACGGCACGGAGGGTCAGCGTTCGTGTGTCTCTTCTAGGACTGTGCGGCCGATAAGGGCGTACCGGGCGGGTTCGCGGCGCCTGAGGTATTCGGCGAATCCGAAGCCGCCCAACGCAATAAGCCCGACCAGCCACGGCGTCGCCTGCAACACCAACGACCCGGATTCACTACCGGCGGCGGTGCCCATATTGAGGACGAGCAGGAGCACTACACCGATCATGGCCAACCCACCCATCAGTGGTGCCAGGAAGGTGCGGAACCAGTGCCCGCTCTCGGGGTGATTGCTGCGAAAGTATTTCAGCACCGCGAACGAGCAGGCCGCCTGCACGACCAATATCGCCATGGTGCCGAGAATGGCCAGGAGCGTGTAGGTCCCGGTGTACGGGTCCTTACCCGCGATGCCGAAGCCGGCCACCAGCAACACGGCGATCATGCTCTGCACCAACCCCGCGATATGCGGCGATCCATGCCGAGCATGCGTGCGCCCGACGGTGCGCTCGAGCACCGGGAACACCCCTTCTCGTCCGAGCGCGTACAGGTAGCGGGCCGCGCAGTTGTGGAACGCCATACCGCAGGCCAGCGATCCGGTCATCATCAGCCACTGCATTGCACTGACTGCCCAGTGCCCGACATAGGTCTGAGTCGGATTGAAGAACACATCCATCGGGCTATCCGACCCGGCCAACGTAGCCGATTCGGCAATGCCGTTGCCGGACATGGCCATCCACGACACCAGTACGTAGAACACGCCGACGCCGACCACCGCGATCATGGTGGCCTTGGGGATAGTCCGTTTGGGATCGCGCGACTCTTCTCCGTACATCGCGGTCGATTCGAAGCCCACCCACGACCAGAAAGCGAAGAACAGGCCCAAGCCGGCCGACGGCCCGGTGAAGGCGTTGATCGGATTCAGTGGCTCGAAGGAGAACCCCTGCGGCCCACCGCCGTGCAGCGCCACCGCGACGGCCATCACGGCGAGTACCAGGCACTCGGTTGCGAGCAGGATGACCAGCAGTTTCTCCGCGACGGCCACGCCGAACCAGGTGCCGACCGCATTGATGGCGAGCATGGCGACCGCGAACACCCACCAGGGCACGTCCACCCCGAACTGCGCGGCAACGGTGTCGGTGCCGAAGCTGGAGAAGATGCCGACGAGCGCCCCCTCGAACACCATGTACGCCAGGGTTGCCAGCAGCCCCGACGCCAAGCCGATCGACCGGCCCAGGCCGAAGGAGATGAATCCGTAGAACGCGCCTGTCGCTGTGATGTGTTTGGACATGGTGGTGAAACCCACTGAGAACACCGCGAGCACCACCATGGCGATCAAGAATGCGGCGGGCGTTCCGGTCCCGGTTCCCGCCGAGATCATGAACGGCACATTGCCGGTCATGGCGGTGATGGGCGCGGCGGTGGCGATGGCCATGAAAACCACGCCGACCAATCCGACCGTATTCGGTTTGAGCCGATGGATTCCATCGGGTGGCGTGTCGCCGGATTGTGTCGCGCTGGGTGCGCGATCGATCTGCTGTGTCATGAATCCATCTCTCTACTAACGGGTTTCGGGTCTTCGGGTGATCAGCTCACCGGTGGCCGATGATCGGACCCACTTTTTGTCGGTATCCGGAGGCCCGGGGCGATTCGGTTTTCGATAGCGCGGAACGCTATCGGCGGTCTGTAACGGCGTCGGCATCTGACGGTGACCGCGGACGAGAAAGTGTGCAGGGGCTTTGTCTCGAGTCGCGACAAAGCGTCGTTACCGGAATTAACGTCGGCGAAACGCTGATCAGCGACCCTATGGCAAATCGACAGAATGGGCGGCGTACGCGCGCCCGAGATCCGGAGTAGGAGGAAGGGCCGATGAGATCAGCTCCGCCGCGTCCACCCGTGGTGGTCCGGCGCTCCTCGATCCGTGGATTGACGCGCCGGGAACTACCTTTCGTGCCGGTGTTCGCGCAGTCGGTGGCAGCTATCGCACCATCGGGGACAGCCGTGGTAACACCGGCATTCGTGATCGCCGCCGCGGGAGGCGCTGCGAGTGTGGCCGCATTTCTGGCGGCGGCGCTGCTGGCCTGGTGCGTCGCGCTGGTCATCCGGCCGATGGCGCAGCGGCTGGCCGTGACCGGTGGGCTGTATACCTATGTCGCGCAAGGGCTCGGTTCGGTGGTCGCCGTGCCGGTCGGCTGGTCCGCGATTGTCGGGTACGGGTGTGTGAGTGTCGCCGGTCTGATCGCGGTGGGAACCTATCTCGATCAGATCGCTGTGGCCGCCGGGCTCGCTGGATTCGGTGGCACGGCCACCATCGTTGGACTACTGGTGGTCGCCGCGCTCGTGGCGCTGGTTCTCATGGTGCGCGGGATTCGTCTCTCGGCTTCGGCAACCCTGCTGGTGGAATGTGTTTCGGTGGTGACGGTGCTTGCTCTCATGGTCTACCTGCTGGCCCGATCCGGAGATGATGTCAGTGGCGGACGGGTATTCGCATGGCGTGGTGGCACCGGCGATCTCGCTATGGGAGCGGTCGTCGCCATCAGTGCGTTCGTCGGGTTCGAGAGTGCGACCACGCTGTCCGCCGAGGCCTACCGGCCGTTCCGTTCGGTGCCGCGGACGTTGATATGGACACCGATCGCGGCGGCCGTCATCTATCTGGTCGCGGTGTGTGCGCAGGCGGTGGCGCTGGCCGCCGCGCCAGACGCGGTATCGGGTAGTTCGACGCCGGTCACCGAGCTATTCGTTCAGGACAACTCCCGGGTGCTCGGTGCCGTACTCGATCTCGGCGTGGCCGCATCATTCTTCGCATGCACCGTTGCCTCGGTCAATGCGTTGGTGCGAGTGCTGTTCACCATGGGCCGTGAGGGAATCGCCCCGGCTGCGGTCGGCCGAGCGCATCCACGGTTCCATACGCCCGCGGCTGCCATTGTCGCGGCGGTCGGCGCGGTGGCCGGTTGCGCGGTCGTCTATCTACTGTCGGGAGCCGAACCGCAGGACGGGATACGGTCCTTCCTCACACTGAGTGCGCTCGGATACCTCGGCTCATACCTTCCGGCGTGCCTGGCCGCCCCTGCGCTGTTGCGTCGGATCGGTGAATCCAGTACGGGGATAACGATTCTCGGTGCTGTGACCGCAGTCGTACTCGGCGCTCTCATGATCACGTCCGCATTCTCGACGCAGAGCAACAATATCGTGCTGGTAGGCGTGTACATCGTCGTGCTGCTGGCTTCGGCGGTCTTCACACTCGGCCTGCGAGTGTTCGCGCCGGATCGGTTGCGAGGCATCGGGATCTACGACGAACCGCTGCCGACCGATCTTTTACAGAGCACGATCTTTCGGTAGGCGGCACATGAAGGATTCCCGGCGGACGAATACCGTAACCAACTCCATCGCAATACTGGAGGCCGTCGCCGACTGCGGAGCGGGCGTGACCGCCAAGGAAATTGCCGAGCGCCTCGGTATGGCCCCGGCGACGACCTACCGGTTGCTCAATTCGCTGGTGGCCGATGAGTACCTGGTTCGTACTGCAGATCTGCGTGGTTTCGCTCTCGGCGCGCGCCTGCGCGGGCTCGCTACCGCCATCAACGTCCCGGTGGTGCCCACCGCAGCGCGCACGCTGCTCGACGAATTCCGAGGCTCGACCCGATTCGCGGTGCACCTCATGAACTTCAGACCCGCCGCCGTCCAAGTGATCAGCGAAGACCCGGACCACCCCATTCCGGGTGCACGAGAGTTGGCACGGCACCTACACGCATCCGCCGCGGGCAAGCTGCTGCTGTCCTCCCGCACGGAGTGGCGGACCATGGTCGCCACCCCGGTGCGGATTGCCGCACGCACCAAGGTCGACCACGGTGCGCTCGCCCGTGATCTGCAGCTCATCCGGGAGAGCGGATATGCCACAGCCATCGACGAACTCATTCCCGGCATCGCCTGCCTCGCGCTGCCGATCTACAAACCCTCCGGCACGCTGACCGGAGCGCTCTGCCTGAGCGGGCCGAGCAATCGCCTCACCGTGCTGGAAACCCATCGTGATTCAGCGCGCGACTGCGCCGCTCGGCTCGGCCCACTGCTCTACTGAGCGGCTCGCCGGCGTGAACCCGGCTTTTGGCTGGCAGCGCCCCGGGAGCTGGGCGTTGATCCTGAGACGGTTGCAGGCATTCACCGCGGCCGGTCGTATCGTCTGACAGGTGAGCGGATTCCACATCGTGCGGTCTCATCGGCCCGCAGCCGGAGTCGGCACCGGCGTCGAACCTTACGTGGTTCGGTCGGCGACAAGTAGCGACTTCCTGGTGGTAATCGGTGACCGACGGCCGGGCGACCCGGCGATCGGTGTCGCATCGAGCGAGAAGGCGCATCGGGTGCTCGGCCACAAGCTCGAGCGGAGTGATGCACGTCACGTCGGATCGTGTCATGTTTCAGCGATCCGCGGTGTCTCGAGGGCATGACTGAGCACAACACACGCCACCAGGTCGTCGTTATCGGCGGCGGTTATGCCGGAACACTCGCAGCCAACCATCTGCGGATGCGCACCGATGTCGATATCACGCTGGTCAATCCCCGCCCGAAGTTCGTCGATCGAATCCGGCTGCACCAGTTCGTATCCGGAACCGGCGATGCGACAATTGACTACGGCACGCTGCTCGGTGAGGGCATCGAGTTGGTTGTCGACAGCGCCACGCGCATAGACACCGCCACCCGTACGGTGCGGCTGACGTCGGGTCGTGTGCTCGGCTACGACCATGTCATCTACGCGGTCGGCAGCACCGCAGCGATACCGTCTGTGTCCGGCGCGGCCGAGTTCGCTTTCCCCATCGCTGAATTCGAGTCCGCGCAGCGGCTGCGCGCCGATCTGGCAGAGTTGCCCCTCGATGCTCCGCTCACCGTGGTCGGCGGCGGACCAACCGGCATCGAAACGGCCGCCGAACTGGCCGAACAAGGACGCACGGTCACGCTGGTATGTGGCGGAACCCTGATGCCGTCATTGAGTGCGCCGGGTCGCCGGTACGTCGCCAAGTGGCTGTCCAGGCACGGTGTCACCGTGCTCGAAGCCGACGTGGTGACCGAGGTCCGGCCGGATGCGGTCGTCTTCGCCGACGGAGCGGTGCGTCCGAGCGCACTCACCATCTGGACGGCCGGTTTCGGCGTGCCGGAGCTGGCGGCCGCAAGCGGGTTGCAGACCGACGCACTCGGCCGACTGCTCACCGACGAGACGCTGACCAGTATCGACGACGACCGCATCGTCGCGACCGGTGACGCCGCCGCACCGTCGGGCCAGCCGCTTCGGATGAGTTCTCAGGCTGCGGGGGCGCTCGGGGCGCAGGCTGCCAACACAGTGCTGAGCCACATTGCGGGGACCGAACCAGCGGTGATCAACTTGGCCGTCATGGGGACGTGCATCAGCCTCGGCCGGCGCGTCGGCCTCCGACAGCTCGCCCGCAAAGACGACACCTCGGTGAATCTCTACATCGGCGGCCGCATGGGCGCGAGGATCAAGGAGGTGACCTGCCGGATCGGGGTAGGGAAGATCCGCCGCGAGGCCCGCAAGCCGGGTTCCCTGATCTGGCCCAAGAGTGGCCCGCGGCCCGAGCAGCCGGCCGCCGCTGCGCCGGTGGTCACCTCCTCGTGACAACCGACGAGCACGCCGAGCGGTTCACCGTGCTGCGGCCGCTGCTGTTCACGATCGCCTACGAAATCCTCGGCGCGGCAACCGAATCCGACGACGTGCTGCAGGACAGCTATCTGCGGTGGGCCGCGGTGGACCTCGCGACGGTGCGGGACACCAAGTCGTATCTGGCACGGCTGGTGACCCGTCAGGCGCTCAACGCCTTGCGCGCCAGCGCGCGCCGTCGTGAGGACTACATCGGCCCGTGGCTGCCCGAGCCGCTGCTGCTCGACGAGCGGGACGCGTCGGCAGACGTGGTGCTCGCCGAGTCGGTGTCGATGGCGATGCTCGTGCTGCTCGAAACACTGTCCCCCGACGAGCGAGCGGTGTTCGTGCTGCGCGAAGTATTCGGATTCGATTACGACGACATCGCCGCAGCGGTGGACAAATCCGTGATGACGGTGCGCCAGGTGGCGCACCGCGCCCGTGCGCACGTGCAGGCGCGGCGTAAACGCTTCGAGCCCGTCGACGCGGCGCAGATCACGCAGATCACCGAGCAGTTCATGACAGCGGCGGCCACCGGTGACACCGAGGGGCTGCTCTCGCTCCTCGCCCCGGACGCCACCTGGACCGCCGACAGCGGCGGCAAGGCCATCGCGGCGCGCCGGCCGGTGGTGGGTGCGGAGAAGGTGGCCCGATGCCTCGTGGACCTGTTCCGCAGCGCGAGGAGGACGCCGAATCTGCGAATCGAGACGGTCAACTACAACAACGCCCCCGCGATGGTCGTCTACAGCGACGACCGCCTGGAAGGTGTCTTCCTGATCGAGATCGTCGGCGGCAAGATCACCAACTTCTACGCCATCCGCAACCCGGACAAACTCGTCGCGGTGGCGGTTCCGCGTCAGATCAGCCGGTAGGGAGCAGACAAGCCGCTGCCGCGCGTCATACGTCTCCGCGGCGGCCCGGTTCGGTCACCTGGCGCCTTCTGCAGACGGGTTTATCTCCGGTGATTCGCTGGTCGGTACCTGGCTGTTCGGCCCGGCGAGCTGCTGAGCGGACACTCGAGTTTCGCGGGGCCTGAGCAGGTTCTCGACGAGGGTGTCCACCAGTTCACGCGGGATGCTCGACCCCGTCAGGGCGCAATAGACGATCGGACCGACAAGAGCGTCGATCGTGGCGTCGGGGCCGAGGCGGGGCGAGATCTCGCCGGCGTCGATTCCGCGCGTGAGCATGTCGCGCTCCTGGTCACGGCGTGGACCGAGATAGCGCTTGTGCAAGCTTTCGGCTGTGTCGGGATCATGCTGCGCCTGGGCGATGAGCGCGAGCAGGACCTTGCCGGCGGGGTCGCGGGCAAGAAATTGCGCGAAGCGGCGCAGGTAGCCACGGATGCTTTCGGCCGTGGGCTCTTCCGTCGGGACGGCAAGGTGTTTGTTGCTGTCTTCGATGAGCGTGTCGAGCAGGATCTCGACCTTGGAGGGCCACCAGCGGTAGATCGTCTGCTTTGCGACGCCGGCGCGACGCGCGATCGCCTCGATGGTGAGAGCGCCGAATCCGTGCTCGACCAGCAGATCGTCGGCGGCATGAAGCACAGCCAGGCGCGCGGCCTCATCGCGTCGAGGGCCGGAATGCGCCCTGCGGGGCTGGGAGTTCGCGGCGGGCATGCGAGACACCATACCCATCGGTGGTGTCGGCATGTAGTCTAGTCGCAACGTTGCGTCTAGACTAGAAACCATGTAGGAGTGAATGTGTCCACTACGTCCGACCGCCGAGCTCTCGTCATCGGTGCCTCTCGCGGGCTGGGGCTCGTCCTGGCCAACGAGCTCGCTCGACGCGGCTGGCGAGTCATCGCCACGACGCGCCGCGGCGGCGGCGAGCTGCAGGCGAATGCCGATGCCTCGCACGGACGGCTAGAGGTCGAATCGTTGGAGATGACAAGCTCCGACCAGCTGGCCGAGCTGTCCGAGCGCCTGGCCGGCCGTCGGTTCGATCTGCTTTTCGTCAATGCTGCGATCGACCGAGGCAATTTGCCGATCAGCGAGGTCTCGACCGATATGTTCACCGAGGTGATGACCACCAACGCGTTGAGCCCGCTGCGCACCCTCGAGGCCCTGCGCGGACTCGTCGCGCCCGGCGGGACCGTCGCGGTCATGTCCTCCGAGCAGGGCAGCATCTCGCGAAACACCGAGGACGGCTTTGAGCTCTACAAGGCCAGCAAGGCCGCGCTCAACCAGCTGATGCGCAGTTACGCCACCCGCCATGCCGACGACGGACAGACCAAGCTGCTCATCGACCCCGGCCACAATCGGACCCAGCTCGGCGGACCCGACGCGCCCCTCACACCCCGCGAGAGCATCCCTGCCGTCGCCGACGTCCTCGAAGCGCAGGCCGGCGCCCCCGGCCTGCAGTTCCTCGATCGCCACGGGGAGACAGTCCCGTGGTAGAACTCCCGGCGCCCCGACCTTCCGGACCGACGCCTGCTCATCGGCGTTGGATGACCGCGAGCATGCACTGAGGCGGCGGGTCTCAGAGTCTGGTGTAGTTCGCTTGGTCGTGTTCGAACGCCGTCAGGATGTCCGGTGTCAAGGTCAGGCGGGTGTTGGCAGTGGCGGTGAGGTAGTCCGCGAGGTTGGCGGGTTCGTTCGTCTTCTCGCGCATCGCGCGTTCGAACGCCGATTGCGCACCGGCACGGGCGGCGTACTCGATATCGGCGGGGGTGAAGTGGGCGGTAGCGCGCACCAGATGGTCGAGGTCGATGTGTTCGGCGACGGGGCCGAGGTAGCGCCGCCAGATCGCCTCGCGGGCCGGTTCGTCGGGTGGACCGACCGGTATCACGTAGTCGAAGCGGCCCGGCCGCAGGAACGCCGAGTCCAGCGAACGAACCGAGTTGGTGGCGCAGATCAGCAGGCGGCTGTAATCCTCCCGGAATGCCGGAATCAGCTTGAGCAGCTCGTTCGTTACTCCGTGCGCCGCGCTGGTCGCCGTCCCCTCGCGTGCGCCCGCGATCTCCTCCACCTCGTCGATGAACAATAGAAGTTCATCGAGTTCGGCCAACTCCGCGAACACCTCACGCAAGGACGCCGCGAGCCCGCCGCTTGCCGTCGCGGCCAACCGAGACGGGAACAACTCGACGAACGGCCACCCCAGTCTCGAGGCGACCGCTTTCGCGAAACTGGTCTTTCCGGTGCCCGGCGGACCGAACAGAATCACGCTCTTGGGCGGCCGAACCCGATAGCGCTCCGCGACATCCGGGTTCGCCAACGGCAACACGATCCGTCGTTCGATGATTTCTTTCTCCCGGTCCATTCCCCCCATCGACTGCCACAACCCGGGTGGCAGCAGCCGCCCACCGAGCTCGGTCAGCAAAGAGGACTGCGCCGGCGCCAACGGCTCCAGCAGTTCGTAGTAGACCAAACCCGTCCTGCGCAGATATCCGGAATTCTCGAACGCGACCGACCCGGTGGCATCCTGGGGGAGGAGCGTGCAGATCCGCCGCACCCCATTCGACCGCAGCCGCCGCTCCAGTTCGGTAAGCAGCGCACTACCGATACCGCGCCGCCGCCACTGCGTACCCAGCGCCACCAACAGGACCCAGGCACGCTCGTTCTGGATCTGGGCGACCGCCATTCCGACGATTTCTTCGCCGACCTCGGCCACCACCGCTGGCTGCCCTGCTCGCGCGGACGCCAGCACCTCCGCCAACGCGAACACCGGCTCCTCGCCGATCGCCCGGCTCTGTTCCCAGATCTCGATTGCCTGATCCAGATCATCGTCGCGGAATTCACGCAGTCGCCATACCGGCATACGCACCTCGAACTGCCATTGGAGGGTGGGCCAACTGAGACGCTCTTTCAGTAAACACCCACAGAGGGTGTGAGCAAGCCGGGTCGCAAACCTCGGGCAAATGCAGATCGGCGAGACGGAAGTCCGCACTACCGGCGGCACAAGGCGCCATGCCGATCTGCCGGTGGGCACTCGTGTGGCGCACTGCCGCCGAAAGCCCACTGATCCGGCCTTTTCCCAGGCGGCAGCCGACACCGGCGATCTTGCGCGACAGGACGTTTCGGCGCGCACCGGTCCGCCGATAATCGTGGAGCAGTAGGCCCGCTACCGGATCTGTCGCCCGCGGATCCGACTACTTCAGGGCGTCCCAGATTGCTCGGATGTACGTTTCGGTGCGGGGCGAACCGAGGAGTGCATCCGTTCTCAGGCAGGTCAGTCGTGGGTGGCGTCTGTTGCACCTCGTTCAGCAAGAGCGTCGAACATCGTCATGACGAGGTTGACCACGTCGCGAGGAGTGAGGTTCTGTTCGCCGTCGATCCACGTGGTGAGCCATTCGTCGGCGGCAGCGACCATGCCGACCGACAGCAACAGCCGGTCTTTTGCTGAGCGAGTTTTCGATGGTGGTAGCAAGCTGGCGACTAGTTCGGCGAGTTTGTGTAGCCCGTCCTGTCGGCACTTTCGTGCGACCGGCCCGCCGGCGGCAGCTTCCCGCAATTTGATTCGGGCTCGTCCCGGATCCCCTTCCAGGGATCGAACCAGCGCGGCGATCATCGCGCGGGCTCCTCCGTCCGATGAACCACTCTCGGCGTCGATTGCGGCACGGCACGCGGTGATCTCTTCTTCGATGAGTTGGGAATACACTGCGGCCAGCAGTGAGTCGAGGTCGGGGAAGCTCTCGGCAAAGTAGCGGTCTCGCAGCTCGGCTCGGCGAAGCACCGCGCGGATCGACGTCCCGGCATAGCCGTGTTCGCCGAACAGCTCGAAACCGGCGTCGATCAAGCGTTGGCGCCGCTCGGCGGTGCGCTCGGCCGCAGTTTTCCCGTCGTAGTCTCTCATCGGTGTCTCCATACTCACTCGGCAAGATGTGCGGAGCCGCGAAGCTACGGCTGATGACGTGTCCGCCGACGTTGGTTACATCATTTTGAAAAGTAGCAGCACTCACCATCTGATGTCAGTTGCATCAGATGGTGAGTGGACTCGGGCTTGTCACGCTGCCTCGGCTGTCGTGATGAGATCCGCCGCCTTGGCGCCGATGAGGATGCTCGGCGCGTTCGTGTGGCCTCGGATGATGGTCGGCATGACGGAGGCGTCAGCGACGCGCAGTCCCCGCACCCCGCGAACTTCCAATTCCGGTGTGACCACACTGTCGGCATCGCTGCCCATCCGGCAGGTGCCCACGGGGTGGTAGATGCTGTGGGACTCGCTCTCGAGTGAGCGTTCGAGGGTGGCTTCGCTGGTGTCGGTGGCACCGACCGGGCGCGCCATCGTGCCGAGCACGCTGCTCAATGCCGGGGCGTGGGCGATCCTCGCGCAGATCCGCAGACCTTCCATCATTGCCGCGCGGTCAGCTCCGTCACTGTCGGACAAATACCGGGGATCGATGATCGGTTTTGCTTTCGGGTCCGACGAGGCCAAGGTGATGTGCCCTGTGCTGTGTGGTTTGACGAGAATCGATCCGAGGGACACCGCGTCGTGTCCATACGGTTCACCGAGTCCGGCGTCAAAGAAGGGGCCGGGCCCGAAGAACAGCTCCAGGTCGGGCAGCCTCAGGCGTGGGTCGCTGCGTACGAATCCGTAGGCTTCGGGAGCCGGAGAAGTGAGCATGCCGCGGCGTCGGATCAGATAATCAGCGATGTGCAACGGTCGTCCGGCCCGGACCAACGTCGGCTCGTTCACGTCGAATCCGAGCACCGACACCAAGTGATCGCAGAGGTTTCGGCCTACTTGTGGAGCGTGGTGCAGTGTGTCGATGCCGAGGCGCGCCAGCTGGCGATGATCCCCGATACCGGAAAGCATCAGCAGCTGCGGCGAATTCACCGTGCCCGCCGACAGGATCACTTCGCGGCTGACGCGAATGAATTGGATTCGGCCGTCCTTTTCGAACTCCACTCCAACGGCCTGTTTGTTGACGAACCTCACGCGGGTGACCGTGGCGTCGGTAATGAGGGTGACGTTTTCCCGTCGCATGGCGGGTCGCAGGTAAGCATCAGCCGTGCTCCATCGGGCGCCTCGATGCTGGGTGACAACCGTTTGGGTGAACCCGCTCGGCTGAGGAAGGTTGGCGCGCTCGGTCGAATAGCCCGACTGTCGAGCCGCCTGTAGCCAGGCCGCAGTGAGACGATTAGGGCTGCGCTGATGTGAGACGTGCATCTGCCCGCCGACACCCTCATCGGGTTCGCGCGCTGCCTGGACGTCCTCGATCGCGCGGAAGTATCCGACGATATTGTTGAACGACCACTGCTCACCAGCATGCTGCGCCCATTCGTCGTAGTCGGCCGCAAACCCGCGCACCCACATCATCGCGTTCGTCGAAGACGAGCCGCCCAGGGTTTTACCGCGCGGCCAATGGATCCGTCGCCCGTCCAACTCGGACTGCGGCTCGGTCGAATAGTTCCAATCGACGTCACTGCCGAACAGCTGCAACCAGGTGACCGGCATGTGAATACGCCGGTCGGTGTCTTTTCCACCGGCCTCCAACACCACGACCCGATTGCGGGAGTTGGCGCTGAGCCGTTCTGTGATGATCGAGCCGGCCGATCCGGTACCGACGACAACATAGTCGGCGACGATCGAGGTTTCGGCATGCTGGTCGTTCATGTCATTTCACTCCTTCGTTGGTGGAAGTGGTCGCGCATCATGCACCGGCCATGCGACGCCGTTGTCCTTACCGAAGCGGGTCGGGCGCGTCTCCACTCGTGCCGCTGTAAACACCTCCGGCTGGGTGGAGCCCAGCCCGGCGACGTTGTGACCCGCCGGCCCTGGGGCCGCTGACATAGACGTCTGTCGGTTCATGTAGCGAGCCTACGTCCATCTGGGAGCAGATACAATCAGATGACAGGTGCTCCCACATAGAATTCACGGGGAACGGGCGCACGAGATCTACGGCCAAGAGCGCAAGGGAGTCGCACCAAAGCGCGTTGCGCGCTGGCCAACCTCTTGCTGGCACTGCTCTGGCACCGCCGCACCGTAGGCATCGTGTATCGCGAGAACGTCCATGTCACCAACTGCCCGGCGAACGAGGCTCCGACGCTCAGCCGAGCTGCGCGCGGCCGTCGTAGCGAGCTGTCCTGGCGAGCATCGGCCCGGGCTCGGTCGCTGAGCGCGGTGGACGGGCGGCGTTGTGCGGCGCTGGCGAGAATGCCGCGCCGCGCCAGGACGTACTTGCGCACGGCGAGCCCAACGCCGGGCTGTTGCTCGTAGCGGATCAGCGGCAGGTGGGCATCGAACAGATCGTGTGCGGCGTCGCGGTGTCCCGCGGCAGTCAGTCGCACGACGTCGACGAGGAGCTCCGGAAAGCAGTAGCCGGTCATGGCGCCGTCGGCGCCGCGTTCGGTTTCGAAATCCAGGAACAGCCCGCCATTGCCGCACAGGATGGAAATATGCGGCATCGATCCGTCTGCCTCGAAGCCGCGCAATGCCGTGATCTTCTCGAGGCCCGGCCAGTCCTCGTGTTTGAGCATCACGCAGCTCGGGTGGTCGGCGACGATGCGCCGGATCACGGCGGGGGTCATCTGAACCGAGAAGGTGAGTGGGTAGTCCTGGATGACGAACGGCACGTCGGCGCCGATCGCTTCGACCGTGTCGGCGTAGTAGTTGACGATCTGGTCGTCGGTGCGCAGCGACGGGGGTGGTGCGACCATGACGCCAGCGGCCCCCGCGTCCATCGCCGCCGAGCTCACTGAGCGCATCGACGCGAATCCCGGTGCCGAGACTCCGACCACGACCGGAAACTGCGCCCGTTTCATGACGCGGCGCACAATCCCCAGGGCTTCGTCTTGATCCAGCTTGGGGGCCTCGCCGAGCTGGCCGAGGATCGTGGTTCCGTTCGCGCCGATTTCGGCATAGAAGTCGATCAGGCGGTCCAGCGAGGTCTCGTCGATCGCGCCGTCGTCGGTGAAGGGTGTGGGAGCGATGGTGTAGACACCGCTGGCTTCCGGGGACAACGTTGTTTTCGTCATTTGATGTGTACTTTCTGCAAGGAGTGCGTGGTCAGCAGCCGGCCGAGTGCGATGTCGATGCCTCGACCGCGAGAGCCTCGATTCCTTCGGTGATGACGGTACGGAGCAGTTCGAGAACAACCGCGTCGCCCGGCTTGCCTCTGGCCAACGCGCCGAAGGTCTGTGATGAACCGTGTGACCTGATCCGATACGTCACCGCAGATACGAAGCGCCGTTCACATCGAGAACGGCGCCCGAACTCCATGCCGCCTCCGGTGCGGCGAGATAGCGCACGGCTGCGGCGATCTCGGCAGGTTCGGCTACTCGGTGGAAGGGGCTTTGTGTGCGCACCTCGTCGGTGACCCGATCCGCGACCCGTTCGGTGGCGACGAACCCTGGTGCAACGGAGGCCACCACAATCCCGTAGGGCGCCAATGATATTGCCAGCGATTGCCCCATTGCCTGCACCGCGGACTTCGTCGCGCCATAGGCGGGATGGTCGGGTTCGCCACGAAACGCGCCGCGCGAGCCCACATTGACGATGCGTCCGGAGATGCCGCGCTCGATCATGTGCCGCGCCACCCCGTAGGAGACGTTGGCGGTGCCGAGCAGATTGACGTCCACCGTCCGGCGCCAAACCTGCTGCCACTGTTCATAATCGGTCGACGGCAGCGGATGCGGCAGATTGACCGCCGCGTTGTTGACCAAGACGTCGATCCCGCCGAGCCCAGCCGCGGACGCGTCGACGATCGCCGCGGCATCCGCCGGATTCGCGATATCTCCGCAGACCAGGACATGCCCGTCGCCGGGCAGTCCGCGCAGCGTCGCCTCCGCATCGGAGCGACGCGACGAGTAATGCACCGCAACCCGATCACCGACCTCCGCGAACGCAGCCGCCACCGCTCGTCCGATTCCTCGGGATGCGCCAGTCACCAATACGCCGCGGCTCACTCACCAACTCCATTCATTCTTCTCGCCGGTGTGCGCCAATAGCGGCGTACCGTCACCCGGCAGACCAGTCGGATACCCGCAGCAAGCGCTGCCCATATATCGTATATCAACCCATGAGTATCGGAGACATATCAAAAGAAGCACCAGTTCACCGCACTGAAGAGCCTCTGATCGAGTAGCTCGAAGAGATCGCAAGGGCGCTGTCCATCCAACGATGGAATATGACATCCCGACGCAGTATGCCCAGCGCCGCATCCAGCTAGCTCCTGCCGTATCCAGCCCCGGGGCTGGGGTCTGTCGAACGTAGCCGAATGGTGGTCGCGCAGGCCGTATTCGACCGCCTATGACTACGCTCGGCGAGCAGTCGGAGTGGGTAGCGTGGCAATTTGTCTGGACGGGGCAGTGGGCGAAACCGGGCACCGGAATCCGTAGGCCGACCACCGAAACCAACGCACGCTACTTCCGTAGCGGATCTAACCGCCATGACAGCAGGTGCCGCGCGTCTGCCCTGAACGGCGCAGGCCATCTTGGTTCGCGGTCGATATCTCAGATACCATCACGGCAATGAACGCATCGCCGCTCCCCTTTATTGATCGGCCGGAAAACCTGACCGATCGGGTACTTCACGCGATTCGGGACAGCATCGTCAGCGGAGCGTTGGCCGCCGGAAGCCGGGTCAGCGAGGCACAGGTGGCGTCGATGCTGAATGTCAGCAAGACGCCCGTCCGCGAGGCGTTGCTCCGACTGCGGCATGTCGGTCTCGTCGAACCGTGCGAGCGTGGGCTGCGAGTTGTCCGCCCGTCGATCCGAGGCATTCGCGATGCCTATGAGTTCCGCGCTGGGATCGAACGCAGTTCGAGCTTCTACGCTGCCAATCGCGCGGACGCGGAGGCGCGGGAACAGCTCGTCATGCTGGCACACAAGTCCGTGAAGGCCGCCGAGGCGCACGATGCCGCGACCTTCCGCGGCCACGACCGGTCGTTTCATCGCGCCATCGCGCAGGCGAGCGGGAATTCGGTGCTCGCCGAGGCCGTCGACGATTCACTCGTACTGACCTCGGTTCTCCGAGAGCGCGACGTCCCGCCCTCGCAGGACTCGATCAACTGCGCCCATGAGCACGTCGCGATTGCGCAGGCGATTCTCGCCGGGCAGGCCGAAAAGGCGGGGGAGCTGATGTCGGAGCACGTGTTGCATGTGATGGCGATCGTGCTCGCCGCGCGACCGGTGGCAGACGACGGCCAGCCGGAGCTCAACCCCTGAGCATCAGCCGCAGCGCGCACAGCACAGGCCGTCGGCGAATCCGGCATGTGCTGTTCGGTTGCCCAATCCAGTGCCCCGGATAGAGACGGTTATCCCTTCGGCTGGGTCGCATCACCGAGCGTGGGCTGTGTTGCGGCCTGAAGAAGAACAGCCTATGTGGTCTGCTTCTCGGCTCAACCTGACCGACTGCCGCTGCGGTCGGCCATTACGGTGATGACTCGGGTCAAACCTTCGCGGAGGTCTTCGATGCCGCAGGCGTAGGAGATTCGTAGCGCGTGCTTGCCGCTGTCCGCCCCGAAAGCGGTCCCGGGCACGACCGCGACGCAGTGTTCTTCGAGCAGCTCCCAGGCGATCTCGTCGGATGGCCCGAGCTGTTCGGGGTAGGAGAGGTACAGGTAGAACGTCCCGTGTGGCTGACCGGGGGACAGCAGATTCTGTTGCGTGACCGCAAGATCAGTGATCGCAACTGCCCCTTCGCGAACTGATCTTTCGTCGGTCCGTCGGTGGCGGACCTGGTGCCAATTCGTCCAGAACCCGGGCCTCGTTGCATGTCGCGCCGAGGCGCGCTATGACACCTGACCGATTGTTGCCCTACGAAGCCATCCGCAGCGAGTAAGGGCGGTGACCGAAACTGTCCCCAATTCTGGGAATGGATAATACTCGAATCGCGTATGTCCCTGGCGCGTAGAGGATTACGGATGGTGCTGTTCGTGAGTCCGCGGCGGAGCGATGATCGGGGGCTGCGGTGAGCCCGACCGTTGATCACTATCGGATCATCCCGTCGCTGACCGTTCCCGGTTACGCATCGGACATGCTCAAGGGCATCGTCCGTGCCACCCACGCGGCGGTTCAGGCCAATGTCGACAGGCTGGGCGCGGGCACGCCGTCCAGGGCTCCGAAATTTGTGAAACTGCTGCGGGACAAGAACCTCATCGACGATAAGAATCAGTCGATCGCGACGACCAACCACAACGAAGCCGTCTCCGCGCTGCAAGACATCGAAGCCTCGATGGAAGACAACGACGAAGGCGTCGACAGCTCGACCTACGGAACCTACTCCGTGGCGGGTGACGCATACGACGACATCGAGAAAGCGGTCAAGCAACTCCAAGGCACCCTCGACGACGCAAAGAAGACGTTCGAACCGCTCAACGATGCGACTACAGGCAAACAGTACTGGCCGGAATCGGTGGAGGGCCCACTGCGGACCGCATGCGCCTCCACCGCCGCAACGGTGGAGCAGCGGATGTGCGACGCCGCGATCGATATCCAGCGGCATGCCGACCACATCTACAACTCCCTACCCGACAACCCGACGAGCGGCTACTACGGCGGGACCACAACCGCGTTGACAACCGCGTGGGCCGGTCATAGCTATGTGCCGCCTGCCGATGCCAGCACCATCGAGAAGATCAAGGGATTCGCCGAGAACGAACTCGGCGTCACCGAAATCGGAACCAACCACGTGAACCGGCCGTACAACATCGATGACGCCTGGTGTGCGTCCTTCGCCACCTGGGTCTGGAAAAAGTCCGGCATCAATGTGGACTGGAGCAATAAGAACTATGTACCCAGCGTCTGGTCCGACGCCGCGAGCAAAGGCTTGGCCGACAGCAACATGGCGAGTGCCCGCCCCGGCGACCTCATCGTCTTCGCTGGCCAAAATCACATCGGCGTGGTGGTGGCCCGCAACGGCAACACCATTACCACCATCGAAGGCAACTCCGGCGACGCCGTGCGCCAGCACACCTACGACATCTCCAGCGGAAAATTCACCGGCGTCGTGCACCCGCCTGCCAGTTCGAAGACCGCGGTCGCCGTGTAGCTGGTAGACGCCGGAGCCGGTCCCATGCCCTCGCATCTGGGCGGGCGGCAAGCGGTCTGCCGAGGCGGGCGCATTTGCATCGGGAAAACCTTCTGGACGAATCATGACCACTTGGTGAGCCGTTACGGTGCGCGCGACTTGGTCGCGCGCACGTCAGTTGCGGCAGCGCCACTGTTACGTTGCTGCATCATTGCTGGGACGCTGTTACTACGTTGCCGCCCGG
Organism: Nocardia sp. NPDC004604; assembly: GCF_040609795.1. Classification (NCBI taxonomy): domain Bacteria; kingdom Bacillati; phylum Actinomycetota; class Actinomycetes; order Mycobacteriales; family Nocardiaceae; genus Nocardia; species Nocardia sp. NPDC004604. Next base: position 25,729 of record NZ_JBEXLC010000070.1, on the reverse strand, counting down.
CGGTCGGCGAGACCGTAGGGTCGTCTCGCCGAGATCGTTCTGCGAGAAGGAGGCGACTGGACATGTCGAAGTACCTGTGGCGGGTCGGCTACTCACCGGAGGGGGCGCGCGGTTTGCTCGCGCAGGGCGGCAGCGCGCGCCGAGCGGCCATCACCGAAATGGTCGAGAGTGTGGGCGGCCATGTGGACATCTGCTATTTCGCTTTCGGTGAGGACGACCTGTTCGTAATCGGTGATGTCCCGGACGAGGTTTCGGCCGCGGCACTCGCCATCCGCACCGCTGCTTCCGGTGCGGCGATATCGCACACCGTGGCGCTGCTGACCCCTGAGCAGGTCGACGAAGCCGTCACTCGGGAGGTCACGTATCGGCCGCCTGCCTAGGCTCGGTTTTTTCGCGCCCGGCGCATCCGGCGCCGGGCGGTGCTGGCCGAGGTGAAGCAAGCCGGTGTCGTTGACAACGAAATACTTTGGTGCCCAACGGATTTGGGTGTGGTCCGGGTCTTGGGCGGCTTTCGTGTCGGCATGGCAGTGGTTGCGCTGCTGGCCGCCCGCAGCCTATTCGCGTTGCGCGGCCAGCGTTTTGGTCGGGCCGCTGACGTCGGTGGCAAAGCCGCGCCAGTCTCTGCGCCTGCGAAATGGGGTCTCACCTGGGCAAATTCACACCTCTATTGATCGTGCCAATATTTGACGGTACATTGGTTGACGATTTATTCCCGTCACCGGAGGAGAGCAACCGATGGCGACAGTTCGTCCCGATCCCGAGTTGTCGGCGCCCGCGGACGCGCTGCACGTCGAGGATGCGGGCTATCACAAGGCGTTGCGGCCGCGTCAGCTGCAGATGATCGCGATCGGCGGCGCGATCGGAACCGGACTGTTCCTGGGTGCGGGTGGTCGGTTGCACACTGCCGGTCCCGGACTGTTCCTGGTGTACGCGGTGTGTGGCATCTTCGTGTTCTTCATCCTGCGGGCGCTGGGCGAGCTGGTGCTGCATCGTCCGTCCTCCGGATCGTTTGTTTCCTATGCGCGTGAGTTCTATGGCGAGAAGCTGGCTTTCGCGGTCGGGTGGATGTACTTCTTCCACTGGTGCATGAGCGGGATCGTGGATATCACCGCGATCGCGACCTATGTCCACTACTGGGGAACGTTTCACGTAGTTCCCCAGTGGTTCATTGCGTTCATCGCCTTGGCGGTCGTTGTCGCGATCAACCTGGTCTCGGTGCGCTGGTTCGGTGAGCTCGAGTTCTGGGCGGCATTGATCAAGGTGGTCGCGTTGGTCGCCTTCCTGATTATCGGAACCGTCTTCCTCACCGGTAGATTCACCATCCAAGGGCAGTCCACGGGGTTCGGCGTGCTCACCGACCACGGCGGCCTGTTCCCGACCGGTCTGCTGCCACTGGTCACCGTCACCACGGGCGTCGTATTCGCTTACTCCGCAGTGGAATTGGTCGGTACGGCGGCGGGTGAGGCGGAGAGTCCGGAAAAGATCATGCCGCGGGCCATCAACTCGGTCATCGCCCGCATCGCGCTGTTCTACGTCGGCTCGCTGGTGCTGCTCGGCCTGCTGCTGCCCTACACCGCTTTCAAGTCCGGTGAGAGCCCGTTCGTCACTTTCTTCTCGAAACTCGGTGTGGGGGGCGCTGACTCGGTCATGAACCTGGTGGTGTTGACGGCGGCCTTCTCCAGTCTGAACGCGGGCCTGTACTCGACCGGTCGGATCCTGCGGTCGATGTCGATGAACGGCAGTGCGCCCCAGGCGGCCGCGCGGATGTCGCGTGGTGGTGTGCCCTACGTCGGCATTCTCGCCACCGGTGCCATCGCGCTGATCGGCGTCGGATTGAACGCGATGGTACCCGAGCATGCCTACGAGATCGTGCTCAATATGTCCGCGCTCGGCACCATCACCGCCTGGGCGGCGATCATCCTGTGCCAGCTGAAACTGTGGCATTGGTGGCGCAAGGGCCTGGCCGAGCGTCCGTCGTTCCGGTTGATCGGTGCGCCGTACACGAGTATCGCGACGCTGGTATTCCTCGCCGGGGTGGTCGCGTTGATGGCATCCAGCGACGACAGTGTGCAACGCGGCGCGGTGATCGCGGCGGGGGTGATCATGATTCCAGCCTTGGTCGGCGGATGGTTCCTGACCCGCGGCCGTGTACTCGCCATCGTGAAAGAACGTGAGATACGCCATGATTCCCGGTAGCGCTGCGCTCGTCACGGCTGAAAGGATCCGACGGATGAGCCCCGGGGCGCGAGTACGTTTTGTACTCGAATTGTCCGCCATCGTCGGAAAGGCTCACGTCTTCACCCATCCCGATATGACCGCTCGCTATGTCATCGACTGGACCGGCCGTTGGCACGGTGGCACCACAGCGGTGGTGCGTCCCGGCAGCACCGAAGAAGTAGTCCGGATCATGCGACTGTGCCGCGAGTTCGAAATAGGGGTTGTCGCCCAAGGCGGTAATACCGGACTGGTGGGTGGTTCTATCCCGATGCACGGCGAGATCGTCTTGAGCTCCGAACGTCTCGACTCGATCGAGGCAGTCGATCCGATCGCCCGCACCCTCGCGGCGGGGGCGGGCGCCACCGTCGCCGAGGCACATACCGCCGCACAGCGGGTGGGCCTCACTTTCGGTGTCGACCTCGCCTCCCGCGACTCGGCCACGCTGGGCGGAATCGTGGCAACGAATGCGGGCGGCGTCCGCGTGATCAAGTACGGCGACACCCGAGCCCAGTTGCTCGGCATCGAGGCCGTGATGTCGGACGGCAGTGTGCTCACCCGGTGGAAGAACTTCACCAAGGACAATGTGGGCTACCACCTGCCGGGGTTGCTCGCGGGATCGGAGGGCACGCTGGCGATCATTACCAAGGTCCTGATGAAGCTGCATGTGCCGCCGACACACACCGAGGTGGTCCTGGCCGGGGTCGAAACCGTCGAATCGGCACTGGCTTTGACGGATGCGTTCCGACGGGCGGGGCTCACCATCGAGGCGGCGGAGCTCATGACCGACGACGGGATGACGCTGGTCCTACAGCACCGAAAACTCCGCCACCCCCTCGGCGACAGCGCGCCGTACTATCTGCTCGTCGAAGCATCCGGATCGCCGGATGTCGCCACGGTGCTGCTCGAAACACTCGAGCAGGCAGGCGATCTCGTTGTGGATGCGACGCTCGGGCGCGGCCAGCGGCTCTGGGAATTCCGGGAAAGCCACACCGAATCCGTCAACGCGGCCTCCGCGACGCCTCCGGTCAAACTGGATGTCGCGATGCCGGTTGCGGAGTTGGAGTCCTTCATAGATGTACTCCGTCGTGAGATCGGCTCGGTATTTCCGTCGGTCCGGCTGATCGTGTTCGGCCATCTCGCCGACGGCAACGTGCATGTGAATCTGCTGGATGTGGATCCCGCAGCCGCCCAGCGGATTACCGAGTTCGTATTCGAGTTGGTCGTGGCCCACAACGGAAGTATCAGCGCGGAGCACGGAGTCGGCCGTTCGAAGGCCGCATGGATCCATCTCGGCAGATCCGCGGTCGATATCGACCTGATGAAAGCGATTCGGCACGGCGTGGATCCCGCGCTCATACTCAACCCTCATATCCTGCCAGCGAACCGGCCGGATGCGCCGTCGAGCGCCGCCGCTCGCTCGTAGGCTCGACTGCGGCCGTCCACTCTGGGGTCGGCGACGCGAAAAGTGCCGTATTGCAAACCTGTTCAGAGGATGCCTTGGCGCGCAGACCGCCAGAGATCGACTTCGCCGTCGTTGTCGAGGAGGGTATCGATGTCGGCGAGCTCGGCGGCGTCGAAATCGAGATTGTCCAGCGCTGCGACGTTCTGATCGAGTTGGTCGGTGGTGGACGCGCCGATCACCAGCGAGGTCATGCGGTCGTCGCGCAGCGCCCAGGACAGGGCCAGTTGCGCCAGCGTTTGTCCGCGCTGATCCGCGATCGCGTTCAGCTTGCGCAGCCGCGCGATCATATCGGGGGTGAGTAATTCGGTCTGGAACGACTTGCCCTGTGTGGCACGCGATTTCGCGGGAACGCCATCGAGGTACTTCGAGGTGAGCATGCCCTGTGCGAGTGCGGTGAACCCGATGACGCCGAACCCTGCTGCCGCGGCGGCGTCGAGCAGCCCTTCGGTCTCGATCCAACGGTTGAGCATGGAGTAGGACGGCTGGTGGATCAGTAGCGGTGTGCCGAGCTCACGCAAGATCGTTGCCATCGCGACGGAATCCTTCGCGGTGTACGACGAAATTCCCACGTATAGCGCTTTCCCTTGGCGGACAGCGGTATTCAGTGCCGCCGCGGTTTCCTCGAGCGGGGTCGTCGGGTCGAATCGGTGCGAGTAGAAGATGTCGACGTAGTCGAGCCCGAGTCGGGTCAGTGACTGATCGAGGGAGGCAAGCAGGTATTTGCGCGACCCGCCACCCTGCCCGTACGGCCCGGGCCACATGTCCCATCCCGCTTTGGTGGAGATGACGAGTTCGTCGCGATACCGCGCGAGATCCTCGCTCAGGATTCGTCCGGCGTTGATCTCGGCCGACCCATACGGGGGGCCGTAGTTGTTGGCCAGGTCGAAATGGGTGATGCCGAGGTCGAAGGCGTGCAGGGCGATCTCGCGCTGGAGGAGGTAGGGACGATCGTCGCCGAAGTTGTGCCAGAAGCCGAGCGAGAGCAGGGGCAGATCCAGGCCGGACCTGCCTGAGCGGCGGTAGCGCATTGCGCCGTCGTACCTGGTGGGCTCGGGAATGTATGTCATTCGGATCTCCTCGTCACCTGTGTCGACCGTCCCATAGTGCCTGATGATCGGCGTCGACTCGGGACAGCGATCGAATCACCGCTGTCGCGGTGGTGCTCGCGGTAGCCGCGACTGCAGTTCTGACCCGCGGCGTCCCGTAGCTGTTGTACTGGTCGGATTGCTGTGGGCAGGAGCCGAAGCTCACCGGTGGGGATCCGAACTCGGTGATATCGCGGCCCTCATTAGCATGGATGCGGCGAATAGATCGAGGAAATCCGAGGACCTGTGTTGACTACCGAACAACTTGACCGCTGGAACGCTCAGGAAGCCGCCGCGGAGGCGATGATTCCCATTATCGGCAGGTTGTATCGGGCAAAGGGCGTGACGATCCTGCTGCACAGTCGGCCGCTGGTGAACAAGTCGGTGATCAGCATCCTGCGGACGCACCGCTTCGCGCGGCAGATCGAGGGCGAAGAGCTGTCGGTGGACCAGACCCTGCCCTTTCTGCAGGTGCTCGGGGGGCTGGATCTGGGGCCCTGCAAGATCGATCTCGGTCAGTTGGTGATGGCCTATCGCGCCGACGATCGCGGACTGTCGATCAGCGAGTTCACCGCAGCGGTCCTGGCCGAGGTGACCGATGGCAATAAGGCTCGGTCACCGGGCCCGCGGGATGTTGTCCTGTATGGCTTCGGCCGCATCGGTCGTCTGGTCACTCGGCTGCTCATCGAGAAGGCCGGGTCCGGCAATGGGCTGAACCTGCGTGCCGTTGTGGTGCGCAAAGGCGGCGAGGACGATCTGACCAAGCGTGCGTCGCTGCTGCGCAGGGATTCGGTGCACGGCCATTTCAACGGCACGATCAAGGTCGATACCGACAATGACACGATCACCGCGAACGGGAACGTGATCAAATTCATCTACAGCAATGATCCGACGGCGATCGACTACACCGAGTACGGGATCGAAAATGCGATCCTGATCGACAACACCGGTAAGTGGCGTGATCGTGACGGCCTGTCGCAGCATCTGCGTCCCGGCATTGCGAAGGTCGTGCTCACCGCCCCCGGTAAGGGCGACGTTCCGAATATCGTGCACGGCGTCAACCACCGCAGCCTGGACCTGTCGCAGCAGATCTTCTCGTGCGCCTCGTGCACGACCAACGCGATCGTGCCGCCGCTCAAGGCCATGGACGACGAGTACGGCATCATCCGCGGTCACGTGGAAACGGTGCACTCGTTCACCAACGACCAGAACCTGCTGGACAACTATCACAAGGCGGACCGTCGCGGCCGGTCCGCGCCGTTCAATCTCGTGCTCACCGAAACCGGTGCCGCGTCCGCGGTCGCGAAGGCGATGCCGGACTTCAAGGCCAAGATCACCGGCAACTCGATTCGTGTCCCCACCCCCGACGTATCGGTGGCGATTCTGAATCTGCAGCTCGAGCGGGAGACGACGAAGGCCGATGTACTCGCCTACCTGCGTCAGGTTTCGCTCGCCGGGCCGTTGAGCCGAAACCTCGATTACACCGCCGCCACCGACGTGGTTTCCAGCGATTTCATCGGATCGCGCGCAGCCTCGATCATCGATGCCAATGCCACGATCGTCGAGGGCGACACCGCGATTCTGTATGTCTGGTACGACAACGAATTCGGCTATTCGTGCCAGGTGGTGCGGACGGTGCAGTACATCTCGGGCATCGAGTATCCGACCTACCCGCAGGTCGGCGCACAGCTGGACCGTGCCGCCGACGCTCGCGTGCTGACGGCGACCGACGCGCGGTAACTCGCGCGGCCGAGATCGACGGCTGCGGCACGCCGAAAAATCCCCGGTGGGATGCACGCTGATCCAGTTGTGTCGGTGGGTACCGCTAGTCTGCTGACATGGTCGGACCGGATTCGGCGGTGCGCCGACTGACGCGCGATGCGGGAAAGCTGCTGCAGCCGTACGGCTTTCACGGCTCGGAGGCTACGTGGGTGCGAGTCGTGCCGGGTGGTGTGGCATCGGTCGGCCGCACCCGGACTCTGCGTACCTGGACCGACGGGCAGCAGGTACTCAGATTCGGACTGAGCCTGAGTGCGACACCCACCGCCTGGTGGGAATTCCGTAACTGGCGCAATGCGCAGCTGGGGCTCCCGGTCACGCCGCTCGAGCTGGCGACCGGCCCCGGGCTGATCAACGACCACGGCATGCCCGAGGAGCTGACCGAGCTGTGGTCGCTGCACCTCGACCCGACACAACCGGGCCGGGTGTTGCAGGCAGACGTCGACGCCATCCGCGCCGAGCTGCCCCGACGCGTGCACGCCTATGCGCGTCGGGCGCTGCGGCTGCTGGAGCCGGACCACTATCTCGACGAACTGCTGGCTGCCCCGGACCGGCAGATCGCGACCTGGGAAGCGATCGTCGTCCTGCTCGCCGACCGCGGACCAGGACCGCAACTCGACGACGCGTTGATCCAGCTCCGGACGTGCCTTGCGGAGCGGAGCGAGTCGGCTTATGCAGAGGACGTCGTCGCCTACGCACGCGGTCGCGCTGCCCTGGTCTGAGCACCTACCAGGGCGTGGCGACCTTGCTTCTCGTCCACTCGGCTACGCCACGACATATTCGATGCTTGCGTGATCGACCCGCTGAAAGTCACTCGGTCGGCTTTGCACAGCGCCGCATCCATCGTGGCACTGCTGCTCGATCGCGGCAGAGATCATGGTGGACCCAAGCTCGATCCGCTCCGGTTTCGGTGCTCGGGGCGAGGGCCTCGCGTTCGGCCCTCCGACACCTACTGACTGTCCGACAATGGGATATTGGCAACGATCACCGCCCGACAACAGCGCGAGTCGGGCTGTGTCGCGCAGCCCGACCTACCTCAGGAGGCAGGCAATGATCTTCATCGTCGTGAAATTCAAGACCAAGCCCGAATGGACCGACCGCTGGCTCGACCTCGTCGCACCGTTCACCGCGGCGACCCGTGCCGAGGAGGGCAACCTCTGGTTCGACTGGTCGCGCAGTGTCGACGACCCCAGCGAATTCGTTCTCGTAGAAGCCTTTCGAGACCAGGCCGCGGGCGCGGCCCATGTCGGCAGTCCCCACTTCGAGACCGCGATGAAGGAATTGCCGCAGGCGCTCGCGTCGACTCCCCAGATCATCAGCCAGACCATCGACGCCACCGGCTGGTCCGAAATGGGGGAGATGACCGTCGAATAGCCGTTGCTCGCGTGGCCTATTCGATCAGGCGCAACGCGTGGGGACCGCGGTCGGGCTCATCTGCCATGCCTGTGCCAGGGCGTCCCGCAAATCATGCTTCAGCCCGCGCACCTCGACGCTGTCGGTCGGTCGTGGGAGCAGCGCCTCGTCCGCCATGTGCAGAAACCGCTGACGGGTCACACCAAAGGTCACGAGCAGTTCGGCGGCCGTGGCGCCGCCGAACGGCGCCCATCGGATCGCGAAGCTGATCAGGGACTGCGCGGTCGTATCGAGGGCCTGCGCGCCCGCCATCCGTTCACACTGGCGAAGCGATGTCCGCACCCACTGCGCGTCGCAGCGACGCTCGACTGCGCGACGATGCGCGTTCGAAGCGCTTGCGCGCCGTGTCGTGGAACGATCGCCACCATCCGAATCGGGCGCCGCGGGGCAGACCGCGAACACCGGAAAGCGATCCACCCGAGGACGCGGCTCGAATCGGACCCGGACCGGCGGATCCGAAACGGGTGCGACATCACCTTCGATCGTCGCGTACACCCACGGACCCTCGTCGAGTTCCACGATGGCAATCGTCAATGGCTCCACCTGGGCCTGCGGACGGCTCACACGACGGTGTACGAGCCGCGACGACACGATCGAACCGAGACCGGACGAAGGCGACCACTCGAGATCCCAGGACCGACACGACGAACATTCGGCGGTCAGCGGCGCGAACAACTTTTCACAGCGCCCACAACGTCGAATCATCATGACGGTTGCGTTCCCGGTGGGGTCGTATTTGTGCTCGGACATGGAAGACCTCGGTCTGATAGCGATGCATGCTGTCCTCACCGAGCGTCTCCCGCTCAACGCCCGACCGCGACCGTAGAACTACCGATAGACATACCCATTTCTGCCGAGCGCCGCTACCCAGAGACCGCTCCGACAGCCGTCGCGTGCCCAGGTCGGGTGCTATTGCGCTCGATGTGAACGCGAGGTCCAGGCGGCGATCTGCGCCCGGGACGAATAGCCGAGTTTGCAGAGGGACCAGCACAAGGATTCTGTACAACACGATCCGGCCGCACCAGACGCGGCGACCGAGCACCCAGCACGGCCGACACCAACCCGGACCAGCGTCAATCGGCTCGATAAGCGGCACTTGTGCTCACTTGCTGTAGCTATAGCCAGAAGCTGCCCACTACCGATTGGGCGCTGGGGCTAGGCGTTGGCCCGGCGGAGGCGCTCGGCTGCCTGTGCGCGGATGGCGTCACAGCACACCGGGGTGTCACCGTGCACCGCCTCCCAGCGAGCGTTGTGCGCCGCCGGCCACAGGCTGGCCGCCCACGCGATCTCCTGCTCCTCCGCGGTGAACCGGTACCCCCGGAGATCCTGATAGGCAACCAGGAACGCGGCGGAGCTCTCGATCGGTGCCAGGGTCGGCGGTGACGCGCTGGCCAACGCCCCGCACGCCGCACCCGCCAGTGCCGCCTCCGGCTGCCACGCCAGGCTGTCCCAGTCGTGGACGACCCACACGTCCCCGTCGCGCCACCGGAGGTTCTGCGCTTCGAAGTCGGCGTGGCCCAGCACGCACGGCAGGTCGGCGGCCAGCAGCCGCTTGCGCACCCGATCGGCCGTATCGACGACGTACGCGGGCACGGCGCCTTGGTCTCGGTCGGCAGACCATTCAACGGCACGGTGAGAACTGTGTCATAGGTGTCGAATGCAGCGGAAGCGGTCTCGAAGGGGCTCTTCCAGGCCACCTCGTCCAGAGCAGGATGTCTCGGTTGAGCACCAGCTCAGGTGGCTCGAGCGCCGACCGCTCGAACTGCGGCAAGCGAGTTGGTCCTGATGTGCGGTGCACCAACCTTCGCCTGGTGTGATCGCTCGAAGCCGAGGCCACCCCGATAAGCGAGCACTGCCATCACGAGCCGGGGCAGGCCGCCTGTTGGACGGCGAGGTCGGCCCTGACCCACGTCACTCGGTGGTGCGGTCGTGAACATAGACGGCGTGACCGTAGCAGCCTTCGGGTTGCCGAGCCAGGAGTGGAGGAACCTGGCGAGTCACCGCTGCGACCGGCTCGGAACGGGTGGTCGCGTCGTGTGCTTCCTTATCGATCCACAGCTGTGTCAGCCACACCGTGTCCGGGTCGTCGAAGGCCGTGTTGATGCTGTAGGTGAGCAGGCCGCTGTCATCGCCGCCGGCGCGGAATCCATCGAGGAGCAAGGTGATCAGCTCGTCACGCCGACCGGGCAGTGCGGTCATTCGCCCGTAGACGCTGAACATATTGTTGCCGGCCACACCTACGCCCTTTCGCATGATCGATCCGCGTTCGAGCCTACGCGCCCAATCCGAAAACCTCAGGGCTGAAGACACATTCGCCGGCAAGTCATGCTTCCTATCGTCGGCACGAGCGAGTGGTCTGCTGGGCACCGTCTTCGACAACACCCCGCCCGAAGGTTCGCCCGGCGTGCTCGTCGGCTTCCTCGAAGGACGGCACGCCGGGCGCGGCGGTCGGCGAGGTCCGGCGGCTTTCGCGATTTCGTCGAGGGCGTGCAGTGTCTCCGATTCCGGGAGGGTCGGCACGCTGAGGATCAATCGTTGCACCCCGGCCTCGGCGTAGCTGTCGAGTAGGGCCGGATCGGCTGCGGCGAATGCGATTGTGACCGGCAGGTCGTGTCCGTCGAGCAGGGCCAGTTGGGCCGGTATCGCGGCGGGATCGGCCACTGCGGTGGGGATCCAGCCGACACCGTGGCGGATCGCGCGTTCGGCCGCCGACTCACCGCCGCCGATCAAGATCGGCGGGTGCGGTTGCTGTGCGGGTTTCGGCCAGGCGTACATCGGGTCGAAATCGATGAAGCGACCGTGGTATTCGGCGAGGTCCTCGGTCCAGATCTTGCGGATGGCGACGAGTTGCTCGTCGAGTAGCGCGCCGCGGGTGCGGGGGTCGGTGCCGTGATCGGCCATCTCCTCGCGATTCCAGCCGATGCCGACGCCGAATACGAAGCGTCCGTGTGAGATTCGGTCGAGCGTGGCGACTTGTTTAGCGGTGTGGATGACGTCGCGTTGGATCAGCAGGGTGACCCCGGTGCCGAGGAGCAACCGCTCGGTGACGGCCGCAACGGCGCCGAGGGTGACGAACGGATCCAGCGCGCGGTAGTACTCCCGTGGCAGCTCACCTCCGCCCGGGGCGGGGGATTTCCGACTCGCGGGGATATGCGAATGTTCGGGCAGGAACAGCGATTCGAAACCCCGATCCTCCAGTGCCACACCGAGTTTCGGACCACTGATGCCCTCGTCGGTAACGAAGGTGGTGATGCCTATCTTCATGAACAGTATGCTGAAACCTTCACATGTATGTGATGGTCAAGGCGCGTGTGAGTAGGAGCACAGCCGTTGGTGTCGCGGCCGAGTCGGTGCAGCGCAATATGGCCGATGTGCTCGAGAAATAGCCGCACTGTCGGAGAATGGTTGCGGTTCGTTGATCACGCCCCCGGTCCGATGGGAGCCAGCGTTATGCACGATGACCGTCGGTTGGTCGAGAATCGCCTCGGCCGGGTTCTCGCGGAGCGGATCACTCCGGCGATCTATCCGGAGTCGGTGCCGCTGAAAGCGTCCATCTGGGTTGCACCGGATGAGCCGGTGTCGGTCGCCGAGGGCTTGGCCGCGCCCCGGACGCCGATCGGATCCGGTGCCAGATGGGGCGCACCGTGGGGGACCAGTTGGCTCACGGTCGAGGCGACGGTGCCTGCCGCGTGGGCGGGTAAGACCGTCGAGGCGATTATCGATCTCGGTTTCGACCAGAACATGACGGGTTTCCAGTGCGAGGGCCTGGTCTATCGGTCGGATGGATCGCCGGTCAAGGGTTTGCACCCGCGTAACCAGTGGGTGCGGGTTGCGTCTGCGGCGGTCGGCGGCGAGCACGTGCTGTTGCACGTCGAGGCGGCTTCGAACCCGATCATTCCCTTCTCGCCGACCATGCTCGGCGACAAATCCACCGCCGGTGACGAGCCGCAGTATCGGCTGGGTCGGCTGGATCTGGCGGTCTTCGATGAAGAGGTCTGGTTGCTGGTCCAGGATCTGGAGGTACTCGGCGAGCTGATGCACGAGATGCCCGAGGATCCCGCCCGCCGCTATGACATCGTGCGGGCGATCGAGCGCGCGCTCGACGCCGTCGATCTGCAGCACGTGAACTCCACGGCTGCTGCGGCGCGCGCGTATTTGGTCGATGTGCTGGCCGCGCCAGCGGTGGCGTCCGCGCACAAGATCTCCGCGGTCGGGCACGCGCACATCGACACGGCATGGCTGTGGCCGCTGCGCGAGACGGTGCGCAAGGTGGCGCGCACCACCGCGAATATGACCGCGCTGCTGGCCGAGGAGCCCGAGTTCATCTTTGCGATGTCCCAAGCCGCGCAATACGACTTCATCAAGCGGCATCGCCCCGAGGTGTATGCGAAGGTCAAGAGTGCGGTATCGGAGGGACGGTTCGTGCCGACCGGCGGCATGTGGGTCGAGTCGGATACGAATATGCCGGGCTCCGAAGCGATGGCACGGCAGTTCGTGCACGGCAAGCGGTTCTTCCTGGCGGAGTTCGATGTCGAGAGCGAGGAGGTATGGCTGCCCGATACGTTCGGATTCGCCGCCGGGCTGCCGCAGATCATCCGGGCCGCCGGGTGCAAATGGTTACTGACACAGAAGATCTCGTGGAGTCAGATCAACCAGTTTCCGCACCACACCTTCCTGTGGGAGGGCATCGACGGAAGCCGGATCTTTACCCATTTTCCGCCGGTCGACACCTACAACTGCTCGATGCAGGGCCGCGAGATCGCGCACGCCGCAAGGAATTTCAAGGATAAGGGCCGCGCGTCCAGGTCACTGGCACCCACCGGCTGGGGCGACGGTGGTGGCGGGCCGACGCGGGAGATGGTCGCCAAGGCCGCCCGGATGCGGAACCTGGAGGGCTCGCCGAAGGTGGTGTGGGATAAGCCCGCCGACTTCTTCGCCAAGGCCGAGGCCGAATATCAGAACCCGCCGGTGTGGGTGGGGGAGTTGTACCTGGAACTACACCGCGGCACGCTGACCAGTCAGGCCAGGACCAAGCAGGGGAACCGGCGCAGTGAGCACCTGCTGCGGGAAGCCGAGCTATGGGCCGCGACGGCGGCGGTGCGGAAGAACCGCGAATATCCCTATTCGGCACTGGACCGGATCTGGAAGACGGTGCTGCTGAACCAGTTTCACGACATCCTGCCGGGTTCGTCTATCGCATGGGTGCACCGAGAGGCGGAGCAGACCTACGCGGCGGTGGCCGAGGAGCTGACGACGGTCATCGAACGGGCCCAATGGATGCTCGGCGGTGAGCGGACCGGACCGAATATCTTCAACCCGGCGCCGCACACCTGGCGATCGGTCCCGGCCGGTGGGGCGGCCGCACTGGCGGCAGGGCACCCGTGCTCGGTGGCCGAGCGTGCGGGTGGCGGGTTCGTCCTCGACAACAGGCTGTTGCGGGTCGAAGTAGATGACCGCGGCCTTGTCGTGTCGGTATTCGACCCGGAGGCGCGGCGCGAGACGCTTGCGCCGGGTTCGGTCGCGAACCTGCTACAGCTGCACCCGGACTTCCCGAACGCGTGGGATGCGTGGGATGTCGATCTCTTCTATCGAAATCAGGTCACCGACCTCACCGAAGCGGATTTCGTTGCGGTGGACGCGGATTCGTCAGGCACAGCGGTGGTGCGGGTGGGGCGCTCGTTCGGGTCCTCCAAGGTGGAGCAGACCTTGGCACTGCGGCCGGGCGTGCGCGGCCTCGACATCGACACCAGCGTCGAATGGTGGGAGACGGAGAAGTTCCTGAAACTGGCCTTTCCCCTGGACATCCACGCCGACCGCTATGCCTGCGAAACTCAGTTCGGGCATATGTTCCGGCCGACCCACACCAACACCAGCTGGGAGTACGCGAAGTTCGAGGCATGTAACCACCGGTTCGTCCACTTCGCCGAGCCGGGTTGGGGTGTGGCGCTCGTCAACGACTCAACCTACGGACACGACGTCACCCGCACGGTCCGAGCCGATGGCGGGACGACGACAACACTGCGGGTTTCGCTTTTGCGGGCACCGCGCTTTCCCGATCCGGAGACCGACCACGGTGCACACCACTTCCGACACTCGCTGATCCCGGGCGCATCGATCGGGGACGCGGTACGCGAGGGCTACCGCATCAACCTCATGCCGTTGCGGCCGGGCGTTGCGGAGGCCGTCGAACCGCTGTTCACCATCGACAATGCCGCCGTGGTGACCAGCGCTGTCAAGCTCGCCGACGACGGAAGCGGCGATGTAGTGCTACGGGTCTACGAGGCGCACGGTGGTCGTGCCTCGGCGCTGGTGGCCGTCGGCTTCGGATTCGCCGGGTTCCAGGTCTGCGATCTGCTGGAGCGGCCGCTGCCGGGGGACACCCCCGCGAGCCGGGAGGGCATGGGAGTTCGCTTGCGGCTGAGGCCATTTCAGCTCGTCACGCTGAGGTTCACCCGTGCCCAGGATCGGACCTCGTCGGAGATCTGAGATGCAGCGGCAGGCATCAGTCGGGTTTGTTCATAGCCAGAGCCGCTGACAAGGTAGGGGCTGTAGCGCTTCGCGCATATCGTGATCGATTTGAATTGTCGCCAATCTCAGTGCATATATTGCTTTTGCGAAGGTGTGCGCTGCTATGGAGTCGGCCCAGTAGTGCATCGGCGGCCAACCCGGAAATCGGACCGTGACATGGCATGACATGGCATTACCTTGATTGTCCGGCGCAATCGACTCAGGACTTCCCTGCACTGCCATTGTCTCAGCGACCGAGCCGGAGCATCTGCTCGAGCCGGCGGTATTCGCCTATTCGCGCTTCGGGATGCGGTTTGGACCGCGCAATTGCGCTGGTCATCGCGGTTCTCCAGTCGACCCCGCCTACGGGCCACTTGGCTTCGAAATCGGGCGTAGGGGCCAAGTACATCGTTTTCGACGATGGTGCAGCTAGGAACAAGAAGTCCAAAGATCGACCCAGTCGGCGTGGATATCTTTGTACCTTCCTCCAATTTGACGCACGAACCTTCCTGTTCGCCAATTGCTCCGACCCCGGTACGACCGTGGATCCGCGGATAGTCGAAGAATGGAATAGACGTACTCGCGGGCGCGATGGAATCTCGGTATCGCGCAGCCTGGTTCGTGCAATTCAAGTTGATTATTGAACCTCTGCTCGATCGCGCCATGGTACCGGTTACCACCCGGCGGCCTATTCGGAATTCACCGCGAGCGGGCGGCAGGGATGGCTGGTCCCCGATCGCATCCGGCCGGTGTCCATGCCACACGACCAGTTGCGCGATGCGTCCTGGATCCGACGACTGTGACCCCACCGGCGGCGACCATGACTGCTGAGGCGTGGTCGAGATGTCGAAGGACGGCGCCCCGGGCACCCTGTGTCCGCGGCCGAACTCGATTGCGGCCGAGTGGCTGTCGAGTTGTGGTCGAAGACGAACCTTCGACATCCGCTCACCCAGGCCGTACGTTGGGTGCAAAGACGGTGTAATGGGAGGAATCGCGATGCGTGTCGATGTCGAATTCACCAGTGGCGCAGTGACATTGCGGGGGTGGCTCTACCGGCCCGAGCAGGCGTCCGGTCTCGCGCCGCTGGTGGTGATGACGCACGGCTTCGCGGGCGTGAAGGAGTGGGTTGCGCCGTTCGCCGAGGTGTTCACCACTGCCGGTTTGGCCTGTCTCGTCTACGACCACCCTGGATTCGGGACCTCCGATGGTGAACCGCGTTACGAGGTCGACCCCACCGCGCAGATCGAGGGTTACCGCGATGCGATCACCTTCGCACAGACGCTGGACGGTATCGATCCGGAGCGGATCGGCATCTGGGGAACCAGTTTCGCGGGCGGTCATGTCCTGGTCGTCGCGGCGACCGACCGGCGGGTCCGTGCCGTGGTATCGCAGGTGCCACTTACCAACGGTTGGGCGAACTTTCGCAGTTTGGTGCCCACCATCATGCTGCCCGCCGTGCACGGGGCCATTGCCGCCGACCGCCTGGCTCGCGCTGCCGGGAAACCGTACGAGACGATCAAGGCGGCCTCCGATGATCCGACCGAACTCGTCGCCATGCCCGGTATCGAGGTCTACCACTGGTTGATGGCCAATGGCCCGCAGGTCCCCACCTGGCGCAACGAGGTCACCCTGTCGAGTGTCGACAAGTTCCAGTCGTATGCCCCGGAGGCGTTCCTGCGCCGCATATCTCCGACGCCCCTGCTGATGGTGATCGCCGATCAGGACACCCTGACACCCACCGATATCGCCCTGCAGAGCTATGCCGAGGCGCTGGAACCCAAACAACTGGCGCTGATCCCCGGCACGCACTTCGCCGTGTACGAGGAGCAGTTCGACCGAGCATCCGGCGTCGCCCGCGACTTCCTGCTCGCCAACCTGAGTCGATAGCGTGTTCGTGGTAGGTGGCGGTCGGGGTGATCGCTACCCCCATCCGATCGCACAGATTCAAACCCTCCTGTCGGTCGGCTTGCGGTGCTGGAGTGGAAGGAGCGCGCGCCGACACCGAATGGAGCAAGCATGACCACAGAGCAGATCGCCGATCGGATCCGGTTCGCCTACCGGGTGCAACCCGTCGTGGCCTACCGGGAACTCGGTGCGAACCTCACGCTTGCCGGGTTCCTGCCCTTCCAAGAGGAGGTCGAGTACTTCGGTGCGAAGGTGCTGCCGCTGGTCCGGGAACTGGGGGCGCGCAGGCCCGCCGGGGTCGGGCACTGATGACCGCGATCGCCGCCGACCGCATCGAATCCGCGGCACAGGCGTATTCTGTTGCTGCGCAGTTGGCTTCGGAGTTCGCAGCCGGGGCCGCGGCACGTGATCTCGGGCGAGAGTTGCCATTCGCCGAGGTGGATCGACTCGCGGCGGGTGGGTTGCTCGCGATCACGGCGCCCGCGGCATTCGGGGGAGCGGATCTCCCGCCGAGCGCGGTGGCCGAGGTGGGTGCGCGTGCTGACGGCCGTCGACCCGAATATCGCGCAGATTCCGCACGGCCACTCATTCGTCGCCCCGGCATCGCTGACTGTCGCCACCGCCAAGGTGCTCGCCGATCGCGCGGCCAACGAAGTTTCGGCCGCGCTGTTCGAGGTGGGCGGAACACGCAGTGCCGCTGCGAATCTGAACTTGCACCAGTACTGGCGCAATGTCCACACGCACACCCTGCACGATCCGGTGCGGTGGAAGTATCAGCACATCGGCAGGGCATTGCTGCACGACATCGCGCCGCCGCTGCACGGCGTGATCTGAGCTGAGCGAGAAGAGGATACGGAAGTGACAGTTACCGTCGTCGTCGGCAATCCGAAGCCCGCCTCCCGTACGCTGACCGCGGCAACGCTGGTCGCCGAGGGTTTGCGCTCGGACGTGGCACCGGCGGTGATCGATCTGGTCTCCTTCGGCGCTGGCCTGCTGTCCTGGGGTGACCCCGATGTCGCCGCCGCTGTGCGCACGGTGGCCGGTTCAGAGCTGGTGGTCTTCGCCAGTCCGACCTTCAAAGCCACCTACAGCGGTCTGCTGAAGCTGTTCCTCGAACAGTTCGACGGCGGTACCGGCCTGGCCGATGTCGTGGCGGTGCCGCTCATGCTCGGCGCGGGCCCGACGCACGCACTCGCGCCGGACCTGCTGCTGAAGCCGGTGTTGGTCGAGCTCGGCGCGACGGCCGCATTGCCCGGTCTCTATCTATCGGACCGCACATTTCAGGAAGACGGCGCGATAGAGCGCTATACCACCCGCTGGCGGCCCGTCGCCGCGGCACTGAGTTCGAAGGCGGCCGACCATGTATGAGCTATTCGAGTTCCCGTCCGATGGCGCCGGACTGCGTCGCGTATTCGCCAGCTTTCCCAGCGGTGTGGTCGCGGTATGCGCCGAAATCGAGGGCACACCACACGGTTTGGCGGTGAGTACCTTTGTTCCGGTCTCGCTGGATCCGCCACTGGTGTCATTCTGCGTGCAGAACAGTTCGGCGACCTGGCCGAAGCTGGATACCGCCACGCACCTCGGTCTGAGTCTGCTCGGCACCGATCAGGAGGATGCGGCTCGGGCACTGAGCAACCGCAACGGCAATCGCTTCCATAATGTGGATGTGCAGCGCGGCGCGGCCGACGCGATCTTCATCGAGGGTGCGACGGCGTGGATCGAAGGCGCGGTCGAAGTCCGCATCCCCGCGGGCGACCATACGGTGGTCATCCTGCGGATCAACCGCCTCGCGGCCCGCGCCGACGCCGAGCCGCTGATCTTCCACGACAGTAAATTCCGCAGCCTGCACCCACATCGCGAGATCACCGAGATCGCCAGCTGAAGATCGGGGTCGGACGAGTCCGGTCGCGGCACTTCGCATGATCTCGCGGATGGTCTCAGGGTGTGCTGAGCTGGTCCCACTGCATGCGCGGATCTTCGTTTCCGAAATCGTCGCTAATGGTGACGTAGGACGTGCCCGCGGCATAGGGCACACTGAGTCGGCGACTATCCACTGCGGCCTTGTAGACGGTACTGCCCGTGCCATTTGGGAACAGCACATATTCGAGGGTGAAGTCCTGACGGTAGTTCCCGGTGTTGCAGATGGCCAGGAAGGCCAAACCCCAACCACCCGAGACAGTGCGCTCGGTGAGTTGCAGGTATAGCGAAGCTCGAGTGGATCCGACTTCGCATTCAGCTCCGGAAGCTTCTGGAGTGCGGCCACATCCGTGGTGGTCCGTACTTCCGTTGTGCTCGTTGTCATTTCACCTCCTGCCATCGATCCGGTGATTCGATCGGGCCGAGTGATTTCGACGGAACCCCCTCCCTGTCCGCTACCGCGTACGCCTCCTTCGTCACCGGTGGCGGACAACATGAATCTTTTCTCGCGCGCGTTTC
This sequence comes from Nocardia sp. NPDC004604, assembly GCF_040609795.1. NCBI lineage: Bacteria > Bacillati > Actinomycetota > Actinomycetes > Mycobacteriales > Nocardiaceae > Nocardia > Nocardia sp. NPDC004604. Next base: position 6,925 of record NZ_JBEXLC010000070.1, on the reverse strand, counting down.
ACGGCGATTTCACCGGCATCTCACCGGGGCAGGGTGGTGCGGGAGCGGGCGCTATAGCGGTGGGCGCGGCTGAGCCAGGCGCGCTCGATGCAATAGTCGCGCGGTTGGCTGAGCTGAGAGCAACCCGTGTCTGTGAGATCTACACCGGACTCGTCGGTGGATCATGCGCGAACCGGAAGGAGGCGAATTCTTTGCGCGAGGGGCGAACTGGCCCCGTCGCTGCCGAACCGGAACGGGTACGGCAACGGCACTGGTCCGAGGTGGTCGGAACAGTGCCGTTGCGGGAGGCTCACTAAAAGATCAGGCGGCCGAGGAATTGCGTAGTGCCTGGGCGATCGATGCGAATTCGGTCGCGACGGCATTGCCGACGCCGCTGCGCCACCCTTCGGCTAAGGCCGCGGACACCGGATCAGGGAAGATATCGTCCTCGTCCGCTTCGAAACCGTCGAAGATGGCTCGCGCCACGTGCGCCGCGGTGGCCTTCACTGCGTCGAACTCCCGGGTCATCTCGGTGTCGGTCGGACCGGTCAGCGCGGCGTGTACCCGTATGCCCTTGTCGGCGAGCTGGGCGCGCAGCGATTGTGTCATCGAGAACGCCGCCGCCTTCGAGACCGAATAGCCGGGAACGAGCGGAAAGGCGCCGATTCCGTTCATCGAAATGTTGTTGACGATGGCACCTTGCGAACGGGTCAGCATTGGCAGGAATGCCTGGGCCACGGTGAGTGGGCCGAACAGATTCACATCGAGGTGCTGCTGGATTACCGCCCGGTCGGTCAGATCGTCGTAGATCGCCACGCCCGCGTTATTGACGAGGATATCCAGCGACTCGACCGCATCGACCGCGCGCTGAATCTGGCCCGCGTCGGTGATGTCGAGCGTCAGCGGCGTGACGCGCTCATCCGCGTGCGGCACCGGCACACGCATCGCTGCGTAAACCCGCCGGGCACCGCGGCGCAGGGCCTCATCGACCAGTGCTTTTCCGATGCCACGATTGGCCCCGGTGATGAGAATTTCGCTATCGGAGACTTTTGTCATGATGATGATTCCTTTCGGGTCAACGGCTATTGCAGATGTCGACGCAGTGCCGCGAGCGGGTCGTCCCAATCGCGGGCCAGCGCGGCCAGGAACTGCTGGGCGACCTGCATGGGACCGGACTGCAGGCGATAGCGGATCCGGCGCCGCTCACCGGGTTCGGCTGCCACCAGACCCGCATCGCCGAGCAGCGCAAGGTGTTTGGCTATGCCCTGTCGGGTGATCGGCAGTTTGGCGGCCAGATCCGTCGCGGTGGTCGGCCCGGCCTCCGCGAGCGCGGCGAGAATGCTGCGCCGGTTCGGATCCGCCAGGGCCGCGAATACAGCCTCCGCGACGGCTTCGGACGCGCGGTCAGCCATGCAGATAGGTGACCAACTTGGCGAGTTCCTTCGCCCATCCGTCGGTATTGCCGTCGAATGCCTTGCGGTGGTCATCCGGCTCGAGTTGTGCGAAGCCGGTTTCGACCACGGTGACGGTGGTGCCGGTGTCGTTCGGTGTCAGCGTGAACTCGACATACGTTCGGCGCGGGTCACTATCGGGAAGTCCGTGGATGGGCCAGGTGTAGCCGAAGGTCGTCTGCGGTTCGAGTCGTTCGATGCGCCATTCCGCTGCGTCGCCGCCCTCCCAGGCCAGTTTCGCGGTGCCGCCGACGCGCAAGTCGACCTCCGCGCTATTGCCGAACCAACTGCCGAGCCCCTCGGCTGTGGTGATCGCGGCCCACACCCGCTCCAGTGGCTGATCAATGTGCACACTGCGTTCGATTCGATCCGGGAATCCCATCGGGGCACCTCCTCATGTCGCAACCATTTGGTTGCCATAAATCTATAGCAACCGAATGGTTGCGTCAATGCGGTCGTTGACGCAGTGCAGCGCTAGGTGCGGCTGGGCGCGGTTCCGCCGGGAAAGGTGGCTTGGCGGGCGGCGGCGTATTCGGCCTGGATCTTGTAGTAGCGGGTGTCCGGGCCGTAGGCGGCGTAGAAGACGAATCCTCGGGTGTCGGGGTCGGCGAATGGTGCTCCGTCGACGAAACGGTTCAGGACCGGGTCGAGATGGGTCGGGAAGCTCGATGGCTCGCATCGCACCGGGAAGCAAATCCGTTGCATGCGTGGGGATGTCCAGGAAAACGTGCGGTAGAGGTTGAAGGTGCGCCCGAGGAGTGCCAGTTCGGCGTCGTCGGCCGGGACGAAGTCGAGTTCGGCCAGAATTCCGGCGATATCCGCGGGAGCGAGGGTGCCCGGCGCGAAGACGTTCGAGTAGAGATTCATCGTGCGGGCATCGAAATCGACTGCCAATATGCCGATTTGGCCGCCATATCGGGTCAGGTGCTCGGCGCTGGCGCGGGCCGAGTCGGGGATCCCGGAGAATCCGAGAATCCGCTCCACCTCGAGTAGTTCGGGGAAGACCAGCCAGATCTTCTGTACACCACCGGCGAGTGCGAGATCGACACCCGAACGGACCGGCACGGCGGCCGATATCTCGGCGAGCAACTGCTCCATCGGATGTCCGGTGTAGGTGAGAAGTCCGGCGTCACAGAGTCTTTCGATCAGATCGGTCGGGGCGCCCGGATGCATCACCCGAGCGTTGATCTCGCGTTCGGGCACCGGATGCGTCGTCGTGCGCACACCGACGACGGAGTTGGTCCACAGATCGGCGAGTGTGTCCAGCACCGGGTCCACGATCGCAGGGTCATAGCGGGCCTCGGCTAGGCGCGCATACTCCTGCAGGTCCCTCCGGAGCCGATCGAGCGTGCGTGTGGCGGATTCGGTCATGGCCTTCATCGTCCCGCAGATGGCTGGCTGACGTAGCGGTTTGACCCTGACGCTGCGTCAGGCTCGACGATGTCGTGGTGAGTGAAACCTACCCCGCATTCGATATCAGTCCGGTTCCCGTGCCCGCCCTCGACGCCGTGGCTCCGGAGCCTTTCCGCGGCATCTATGGGATGCCGATGTTCGTCACGGTGCCGACGCCCGATCTGGCTGCGTCGGTGGACTTCTGGGTTCGCGGACTCGGCTTCTTCGACCTGTTCACCGCCCCCGGGCAAGTGACGCATCTGCGGCGCTGGGCGTTCCAGGACGTCTTGCTCGTGCCGGACGAGCGCCTGGCCGAGCCGACGGCGCAGAGCGTGAGCTTCGCGTGCGTGCTGAGTCAGCTCGACGAGATCGCGGCGGCGTGTGAGCTGGTGTTGCCCGGTTGTACGACGGGGCCGCGGATGATGCCGTGGAACTCGGTGGAACTGGAGGTCCGCACACCGGACAACACCCGGGTGATCATGACGGCGGCGCGGCCCTACGACTCGAACAGCGCCGAGGCCGAGTGGCTGCGGTCCATCGGAATCGAAGGGCCGAAGCAATGAGGTCGGTGGCATCACCCGGCGCGAATGTCAGACTGGATGGTGTGAATCTCGATGACACCGCCGGTCTCACCGTCGGTGCCGCCGCATCCCGGGTGGGTGTCACGATCCGGACGCTGCATCATTGGGATGCCATCGGACTGGTCTGCCCATCCGAGCGCACCGACGCCGGATACCGGCTCTATACGGATGCGGACCTGTCCCGGCTCCAACGGGTGCTCACCTACCGTGAGCTGGGCCTACCTCTCGACGACATCAAGTCGATACTGGACGATCCGGCCATCGATGCGTCGGCATCGCTACGTGCGCAGCGCGATTCGCTTCGCGAGCGCGCTGCCCGCCTGCACCAGATGGCGGACGCCATGGACCGCATGATCGAGGCCAGAAAGTCCGGGATCCTGCTCTCGGCCGATGAGCAGGTCGCGATCTTCGGCGAGCACTGGCAACCCGGCTGGGCCGCGCAAGCACACGACCGCTGGGGCGACACGCACCAGTGGGCCCAGTACGCCGAACGCGCCGCGGGCAGAACCGCCGAAGACTGGCAGCAGATCGCGGGCGGCGTGGAGGCATTGAACGCGGATCTGGCCGCGGCCCAGCGCGCCGGAGTGCGCCCCGGAAGTGATCGGGCCAACGCTTTGGCCGAGCGGCACCGCGCATCGATCGACACCTACTTCGACTGCACCCACTCGATGCACGTCTGCATAGCCCGGACATACACCGCCGACCCGGAATTCGCCGCTTTCTACGATGCCATCGAGCCCGGACTGACCACCTGGCTCCGCGACATCATCGATGCCAATGCCCGCGCCAACGGGGTCATCCCGGAATCGGCGAGCTGGGTCTGAGTGCGGGCCGGATCCAGTCCCGATAGTCGTCGCGGCCGGGGATCTCGATGGCGGACTGCCACAGGCGATCCCACTCTGCTGCGTGTTCGGCGTGGGCGGCGGCGAAACAACTCCCGCTTCACCCACGCCGCATCATCGGTCGGCGTATACAGCTGCATCCACGCATGCGGAACCGACGGCAAACACACCGGGCGATCGGCGCCGGGATGTGCTGCCCCCGACGGATCAGCTCGGCCTGACGGTGCATTCGAAACTGGTGTGAGTACCCGGCTCACAATCGTCGAGACCCGTCGATCGGCGTGCCACGATGAGGTGAGAAGACCAGTCGCAGGGAGGTGACGAAGTTGTCGGAGCGATCGGGAACCCGCGCCGATGATCCGTTCGGTGGTCGGCATCCGACCAGTCACGAACGGATGACCGGGCTGCCGTGGGATGCGTCGTACCACGACGGTCCAGCGCCTTGGGATATCGACCGGCCGCAACCAGCGATAGTGCGTGTGGCATCTGCAGGGGGATTCGTCGGAGCCGTGCTCGATGCGGGTTGCGGGACCGGCGAGAACGCTTTGTACGTTGCCTCGCTCGGCTTGTCGGTGCTCGGGTTCGATATCGCCGAGACGGCACTGGCGATCGCCCGGCAGAAGGCCCGGGACCGTGGGATCGAGGTCGAGTTCGCCGCGGCCGATGCGTTTCGGCTGGAGCGTTTGGGGCGCAGGTTCGACACGGTGCTGGACTGCGGACTGTTCCACACCTTCGACGGGGACGAGCGGGCACGGTACGTGGCGAGTCTGGCGTCGGTGACCGAGCACGGTGCAACCCTGTATGTGTTGTGCTTCAGTGACACTGGTCCCGATACCGGCCCGCACCCGGTCGGTCGGGAAGAGCTGAGTGCGGCGTTCGGCGCCGGCGCTGGATGGCAGGTCGCCGCCATCGAGCCGGACCGGATTCAGACGCGATTCCATGATGATGGTGCACCGGCCTGGCTCGCAACCATCCAACGGATCTAGACCGCGGAGCTGGCCGGCGAGGTGTGCGATCCCGTTCCGTCACTGACGCATTGGCGGTCCGTGCAGCAGGGATCCGATTGTGTCGATATTGCTGGAGCAGTCTCGCAGTGCCAGCAAACTTTGGCGAAACGGTCGGCGGCGGTGGCGCGATCTGCTGAGTATGGCCACCGACACCCTGAACCTCGCCGAGCGACGTCAAGCGATCCGCAGACTCGTTGCGCTCTGTCACCAAGTGAATCGGCTGGTGGAGCTGGCCGAGACCGAAGCGTCCGAACCCTTGATCGCACAAGCTCATACCACGCGCCGGGTTTTGCAGGATCTGGTGCTCGATATGGTCGCCGTCGACCGGCGCTCCCAGATCTGAACCGGAATCGTCAGTGCCACACGGAAATCCAACTCGCTGCGCACCGATTCCCATCGGAGTGAGCGCGCTGGCCGCATCGGCGCAGGCGAACGGTTAGCTGGACGCGCCGCAACCGATGTGCTGCGTTCGCCATCGATGCTGGGGGATGGTCAGCGATGACGACCTGGCACCGGGCAGGCGTCGGCTGCCTCGGTGACCACCTGTGCTTCGCTCGACGCCATCGGACGCGCACCGTGCTCCCAGCCCGCACCGGTCACCGGCTCGGTCCGGGCCAGCGCAACCAGCTCAGCGTCCTCGAAAACCCTTCCACGACTGAGGAATCGGAGTCCTTCGGGTGATTCCAAACTGAATCCGGAGCCGCGGCCCGGCACCACATCGAGGATGAGCTGAGTGTGCTGCCACGCCGCGAACTGCGGACCCGAAATCCACACCGGCGCACAGTCATCCGGCTCCGGCTCGGTCGTGGACAGTTCATCGGCTCGCAGGCGCAGATCGAGCAGGCCGAGCAGCACATCGCGATCGCCGACCACGAATTCGCCTGCGGGATAACACATCGGCGCCGAACCGTCGCAGCAGCCGCCGGACTGGTGCAGCATCAGCGGCCCGTGCTGCCCGCGGAGGCGACGGAGCAGATCCATCGCCGCCGCGGTGGCGCGCACGCGCCGGGGGACTGCGGCCATCAGAAGAAGCCTTGCGCCTTCGATGCGTAACCGACCAGCAGGTTCTTCGTCTGCTGGTAGTGCTCGAGCATCATCCGGTGGTTCTCCCGTCCGATGCCGGACTGCTTGTAGCCGCCGAACGCGGCGTGTGCGGGGTACTGGTGGTAGGTGTTGGTCCACACCCGACCGGCCTGGATATCACGCCCGGCCCGGTAGGCGACCGCGCCGTCGCGCGACCATACGCCAGCGCCGAGTCCGTAGAGCGTGTCGTTGGCGATCTTGATGGCATCGTCGTAGTCGGCGAACGAGGTTACCGAGACGACGGGTCCGAAGATCTCCTCCTGGAAGATCCGCATCGAATTGCTGCCCGCGAAAACCGTCGGCTGCACGTAGTAGCCGCCCGCCAGATCGCCGCCGAGGTCGGCGCGCTCGCCGCCGGTGAGCAGGGTGGCGCCCTCGGCCTTGCCGATCTCGATGTAGGACAGGATCTTTTCGAACTGATCGTTGCTGGCCTGCGCGCCGATCATGGTGTCGGTATCGAGCGGATCGCCCTGTCGCACGGCCTTGGTCCGCACGTAAACAGTTAGATTTATCTGAAACAGTAGAAAAAGGAAAAAGTATTCAATCTGAAGCGAGAGATTTACGTTATCAATGGTTTGATGAAATGATGA
>NZ_JBEXLC010000069.1:0-45363 GCF_040609795.1 Nocardia sp. NPDC004604 | reverse complement strand
TCGGATAACACTCTTTCCCTCCCCGACGCTCTTCCGATCTGAGGTCAGCCCGCAGGTTCGGGTGTGGCAGGTTCGACCGCCGCAGGTTCGGGCGTGGCAGCTCCGGCCGCCGCTGATTCCGGTGTGGCGGGCTCAGGCGCGGCGGCTTCGGGCGCGATTGCCCCGATGCTCACCTGCTCGATAGTGCGAGGCAGCAGCAGTGCGAACAGCAGCCCGGCGAGGGCAATCGCGGCCGCGATCAGGAATCCGATCTTCAACCCCCCTTCGGTGTAGACGACCGCGCCATTGAGCATCCGCGTGATCATCGGCGGCAACTGGGCGACATGGGAGCCGTTCATGATGGAGAACGCGATGATCGGCGCGATCGCCGGAATCACGATCTGGCACACGCTGACCAGCGCCGCCGTTGACGCCTGGACGCCGGGTGGCACCGCCGCGATCAGCAGATTCGGCGTCGCGGCGTACGCCAGGCCGGCGCCGAGGCCGACGAGCCCGGCGAAGAGCAGCAGCAGGTCCTTACTGTCGTGGGAATACGCCGTGAGGACGGAACCCAGTGCGGTCGAGAGCATTCCGAGCGCCAGCAGTAGACCGGGCCGGATCAGCCGGCGACCGGCGAGAACACCGACCGCGATACCGCCGACCACGCTCAGCAGTCCGATCGGCACCAGATATTCGGCGACGCCCTTCGGCGTCACGCCGAATCCGTAGCCCAGCCCGAGCATGGCCGGCGTCCGGATCAGCATCGGCAGCACCATGGCGTACAAACCCGTTGCGGCATAGACGCATCCGGCGGCGAGGACGGTGAGCAGCACCGGGCGGCGACGCCACAGCCGGATATCGATCATGGCATCCCCGGTCCGGGCCGCGGTCGCGAGCCAGGCGACGATCAGCGCGACGCCGGCGCCGAGGCAGGCGAGGGTGGACGGCGTGACCCAACCCCACGCCGGTCCCTGCGACACCCCGACGAGCACGATCACCAGTCCGAGACCGAGCAGCGCCGCGCCGCGCACGCCCACCCGGACCGGCAGCCGCACAGTCGATTCCCGCGTGGTGACCGCGACCGCGACCGCCGCGAGCGCGGTGACGAGGAAGAAGAACCCGAAGACGGTGCGATAGCCGTGATCGTCGAGCAGTCGTTCGGTGAGATACGGTGCGGGAATGGCGGCCAGACCCACCGCCGAGGTCACGATCGACACCGCCAGCGCAATGGTTCTGGGCGGGAACACATCCCGGACCAGCGAGTAGCTCAGGAACAGGCAGGGCACCAGCAGCCCGAACAGGCAGCGGCCGGCCAGGAGCATCGCGAAGCTGGGCGCGAGGGCCGACATCAACGCACCGGCCGCCGACAATGCCAGGCAGCTCAGCAGGATTCGGCGCTTGCCGTGCAGATCGGCCAGCTTGCCGAGCAAGGGCGCCGTGGCGGCGCCGACCAGCAGGAACGACGTCATCACCCAACCCGCCTGGGTGGTGTCGAAGTGCGCCGTGATGGCGGGTTCCGCCATCGGCACCAGCGGGTAACTGAGGGCGAGCGTCTCGACGACGGCGACCAGCGCGGCCAGCGAGCAGACCGCGCGCCAATTCCAGCCGGGCTGCGGTATCCCCGGTAGTTCGACCTGCTGGGCGGGTTCGGTGCCGTCGAAGGAGGCAGGGGAGGTCACGACAGGGAGTCCTTTCGAGGGATTGTGAGTAGAGAAGGGTGAAGCCGTTGCCCTGAAAGGGTTTTCGGCGTTCGGAGGGGTTCCCCGCGTCCTCAGCGGACGCTCTTGATCGGCAGCACCGCGAGCGCGCCGAGGGCGGAGACGATGGCCGCGGTCGGATAGACCGCGCCGTAGCTGCCGGACAGGTGCACGATGGCGGCGGCGATGGCCGGGGCCAGCACGCTGGGCAGTGTGGTGGCGATATTGAGAATGCCGAGGTCCTTGGCGAAGTCGTCCTTGGCGGGCAGGACCTCGGAGACTAGTGCGAGATCGACCGCGGTGAAAATGCCGAAGCCGATGGTCGCCACCGCGCCGGAGACGAACAGTCCGGCCACCGTCGGGGCGGCCAGCGGGATCAGCGTCGAGACCGCGACGATCAGCCCGCCCGCAAGCACCAGGGGTTTGCGGCGGCCGATGCGATCGGAGTGCGGCCCCGCGACCACGATGGCCACCAGGAACCCGGGCAGGCCCACCACGCCGACCAGCGGCACCACCTTGGCGGCTTCGCCGGTGCTGAGTCCGATATAGCCCTGCGCGAGATACAGCTGATAGGTGAGCACCATGAAATAGCCGCCGAAAATGAACAGGCGCCCGAGGAAGGCCCAGCCGAAATCGGGATGTTCGCGAGGATCGACCCACAGGGCGGTGAGGAAGTCCCGCACCGAGAATCCGGGTCGCGGGATGCCGCGATTGTCAGCCTCCGGATTCACCGCTAGAAAGGCCACGACGATCACCAGGATTACGCCGGTCGCGCTGAAGTAACCCAGCGGAATGCGATCGGCGAACAGCGAGGCGAGAACCGGTCCGACAATGGCCGAGGCGATCGATCCCAATCCGGACAGCGTGGAATACCGGCCGCGCAACGGAATTGGAATCCGGTCGGGAAGGATGGCCGACAGTGGTCCCGCCAGGGCGTTGAAACCGAATTGGATGGTCATGGCGGCCACCACCAGCCAGGCGATGGTGGTCGACAGTCCCGCGGTGATCAGCCCGGCCGCACCGATCAGCGCGCCGAGCAGAATCCACGGGGAGCGGGCCCCCGCCCGGGTGCGGGTGCGATCGGACAGCACGCCGATCAGCGGCTGGGCGACCATGGCGGCCACCGCGCCGGCCGCCTGCACCAGTGCCAGATTGCCGACCTTGGCGTCGGCGTCGACGGCCTGAACCTGAAGTGCCAGAAAGTATCCCGACACCGCGAAGCCCAATGCGGAGCTCGCGCTGGCGAAGGGCACCGAGGCCAGCAATCGTTTCAGCGCGCGGTCGGCCGGGGGAGCGTTGTCGGGGGTGCGCATCGCGGTGGTGGCGGCGAGCTTTTCGTCCATCTCGTGCTCCCCCTAATCGCCGGCGGGGTATGGTGTTTCGGCCCGAGCGCCGAGCGCGTCATCGGCCAGCCGCCACATCTCCTCGACCTGGTTGCGGAAGGTGTCGCGGGTGAACTCGGGCAGCGCGAAGACCAGGGGTTCGTTGCGCAGGATCCCGTCGACGGCGGCACGGGCCACATCGTGCGGTTCGATCGCCAGCGGAATCACTCCGGTGCCGAACGGTTCCCGCGCCCGACGCCCGAAACCGTCGGGCCGATTGCGCTGCGCGTCGAGGATGCGGGTCGCCGCCTGTCCCGGGCACAGCAGGGTGACGCCGATGCCGTCATCGGCCAGCTCGCTCCGCAGTCCGAGGGTGACGCCGACGACCGCGTGCTTGGTGGCGCTGTACAGCGCGCTGGTGGCGGTATCCGGCAGGAACGCGTGCGTGGACGCGGTATTCATGACATGCCGCCACCCACTGGCCCGGCTCATGCGGGGGAGAAAGGCGTGCAGGCAGTTCAGCATCCCCTCCACATTCACCGACGACAGCCATCGCCAGTCGCCGATCGTCGCGTCGGCGACCGGTCCGAACAGCAGCACCCCCGCGTTGTTGCACAGCAGTTCGACCGATCCGAACTCCTCATAGCTCGCCGCGGCCAGTTCCGCCACCGACCCAGGGTCCGCCACATCGACCCCGTAGCCCAGCGCCCGCACGCCACGGTCCTGCAGCTCCGCGGCGGTCCGCCGGACACCGATCTCGTCGATGTCGGCGAGCACGACCGACATTCCGCGCACGCCCAGCTCCGCCGCGAGCGCCGCGCCTATCCCGCCGGCCGCGCCGGTGACCACGGCGGTCCGGCCGCTGAGCCGATCTGATTCAGGCATGAGATTCCTTCCTGGGTTTTCGCTCGTCTCCGCCATCCGAAACAAGCAGACTGACTCATAAGTCGGTCAGCATAACCTGTTACCCCGATCACGTCGAGAGCGTGACATGCGAGCGAGGTGTTCAGCCCGGCGGCGTCGTCCAATCCTGGCGAGAAAACCAGCAATCCGGGAAATCTCGCCTACTACGAGCGCTTCGGATTCACGGTTCGCGATCAGACGACGATGCACTTCGGCGGCCCACCAGTGTGGTTGATGTGGCGGCCACCGCAGCAGAACGCTCGCTGAGCCGCACGAAGGCACGCTCATCGGCATTAGCGCGCGTTCCAGGTAACTCTTGCGGCGCAGGTTGAGTATCGTTCGGTGGTGGTTCGCCGGTGTGGGTGCAGACTCGAGCTGGCCCCACGGTTGCCCCGCGCTTTCGTCGTTACATGAAGGCCATCGTGGACCGGGCGAACGCGACCGATCCCCGGTTGAACGACTCGTTCCGCGAATACGCCGAATCCCGCGGCTTCGTCGTGGATCCGGCACGCATCCGCAGTCCTCAGGACAAGCCGCGCGTCGAACGCTGAGTTCCCTATGCACGGTCGAATTTCTTTGCCGGAGAACAATTCCGGGACCTCGACGACTGCCGCGAACGCGCGCAACGCTGGTGTCGCGAGACCGCGGGCATGCGCATCCACGGCACCACGCGACTACGCCCGGCCGAGGTATTCGCTGCCGATGAGCATCCGAAGTTGAAACCGTTGCCCGACACCACATTCGACATCCCGACCTGGGCGAATCCGAAGGTCGCTCCGGACCGGCATGTTCAGATTTCCCAGGCGCTCTACAGCATTCCCGGTGATCTCATCGGGCAACGGCTGACCGCCCGAGTCGACTCGCAGACCGTCAAGCTCTACTTCCGCGGCGAGCTGATCAAAGTCCACCCCCGGGTCGGGGCCGGCCGTCGGCAGACCGATCCGGCGGACCTGCCCAGCGAGCTCACCGCTTATGCGATGCGGGATCTGAATACATTGCAGCGCAAAGCCTTCGATCACGGCCCCCATGTCGGCGCCTACGCCGCAGCGGTGCTCGAGCATCCGCTGCCCTGGACGAAAATGCGGCAGGTCTATCGGCTCCTTGGGCTGGTGCGCCGCCACGGCGCCGAGGTCGACGACGCCTGCCGCCGCGCTCTCGATGCCGAGGTGGTCGATGTCGGGGTCATCGACCGCATGCTCTCCCGCAGCACCACCAGCGGCCAGCAGCTGATGCTGCTGCCGCCGCCGGCGCCGTCCCGGTTCGTTCGTTCCACCACCGATTTCGCGGTCAGGAGGCCGTCATGAACACCCGCCGTCCCGCCGCATCCCCGGCGGCCAAACCGATCGAGATCACCCCGGAGCTGAAATCGCTGATGCGCCGCCTCAAGCTCGGTCAACTGCTGGACACCCTGCCCGAGCGCCTCGCGCTCGCCCGCTCGAATCGCCTGCCGCACCACGACTTCTTGGAGATGCTGTTCGCCGACGAGGTCGCCCGCCGCGACCGGCAATCCGAACAGCGCCGCGCCAAGACCGCCCACCTGGACCCGCAGATGCAGCTGCAAGCCTGGGACGACTCGACCGCGGTCACCTTCGACCGCGAACTCTGGGCCGAGTTGTGCTCGCTGCGGTTCCTCGCCGACGCCTACAACGTGTTGATTATGGGTCCGGTCGGGGTCGGAAAGACGTTCCTGGCCAACGCATTAGGACACGTCGCGGTCCGTCGGCATCACAGCGTTCACACCGAGCGGGCCGACAAACTGTTCAAACGGCTCCGCGGCGCACGCTTGGACGGCAGCTACGAAGACGAGATGCGCAAACTGCACCGCGTCGATCTGTTGATCATCGATGACTTGGCCCTGCACCGACTGGAGGCGCCCGAGACCAACGACTTCTACGAGCTGATCGTCGAACGTCACCGCAAAGCCTCCACGGTGATCACCAGCAACCGGGACCCCCGGAGATCCTGACCATGATGGCCGACCCCCTGCTAGCCCAGTCAGCGATGGACAGGCTCCAATCAGCCGCCTACGAACTCGTCGTCGAAGGAGAGTCATACCGGCAACGACAGAAACCAGAGCATCCGAGAAACCCGCAGCCGATTGACCAGACCGGGGGCCGTCCGACACCATCGCGACGGACCGCGAAGGGGCAGATATGAACTACAACCCCGATGACATCACAACTGTCAACGTCTTCGACTACATCCGGCGCGAACAGTGCCGGTTCTTCCGCCGCGGCGCCTACGACCCGGTCGAGATCGCCACAATGCTGGTCGGGGAAGCGCTGGCCGCCGGCGCCGAGAACGTCCGCGTCCTCACCCAGCCCGACTGGCTCGTCGTGACCGCGGACCACGACTGGATCGACACCCTCGAACCGTCGATCTTCCACAACGTCGTCCGTGTCCTCGGCGAACCGAACAGCATGTTCGCCGAGGTCTTGCTCACCGTCTTCGCCCGACACGTCATCACCGCAACACCCGACCACACCACCCTGGTCAAAGGAGACGGCATCACACCGCCCGACATCCCCGGGACCTGGGCCCGCGCGATCGCCTTCGACCGACCAAGGAATTGACCAACACCCCACCCACCAGTCACCATCACCACACGGCCCCGCGACCGGGGCACAACCCGGTCCCATACTCATGGCAAACCGGTGGTCCCTTCAGCCTGGCAGGCGACACGAATTGGCGTCGTACTGCGGCTGTTCTACCGCCCGCTTCCTCATGCCACCCCTCAGCGGGCCACGCGGCCGGAGGTCGCGCAAATCGGTTGGTTCGCAAGGGGTGGTGGGAGCAGGGGCTTATGACCGTTTCATGTGGTGGTGACCAGGTTTCTTCGTCATCCGCGACCATTGCGACAAAATACATTGCTGTCGCGTCTCGTTCCGATGATCTTGTCTGTGGTGACCACAGCCGGTTGACTGGGCAGTGAGCCCGCGGATTCGATCCTGGCTGCAGGAGGTAGGTCGGGTACGGCTCACGTCGTGCCCAGCAATCATGAACTCAGTGATCGGCTGGGACCGTTCGGTGCGCTCGAATTCATCGACGGCACAGTGCATTCGCCCGCGCCATAGGATCATGAGGAGTTGTGGACGAATACGCCGTGCTGCGGGTACCGAGGTTCCGTGTACTCGCCGACGGCATCGTGACCGACCCGGTGGCGATCGCACGCACACCGGAGTGGGTGGATGTCGTCGCGATCGATGACCGAGGCCGGCTCTGTCATCTCGTCGTAGCCGCCGGTACGGCAAGGATCGTCGAGCGGCTGGAACTGCCCGCCCCGCCCGTTGGCCGCCCGACCATCGGGTCCTGGGGCGCCGATCGGTTGGATATGTTCGTCCGTGATGTCGAGACGCGGTTGTGGCATTGCGAATTCGACGGCCGCTGGGGGCCGCCGCGGCTGGCTCGGTCTGCGGGTGCGGTATCGGATGCGACCCTCGTCAGTTGGAGCCGCGGCCGATTCGATGTGTTCAGCACAGGCGCGGACGGCGTGCTCGAACACTATTGGTATCAGCAGCCGATCGGCCTAATGGGACCGGAGAGTCTGGCCCGCCCTGTGGTCGGACAGCCTGCCGTGGTGGTTACTAGTTTGTATGGGCTGGAAGTTGTCGCGCGCGGCAGCTTCGACGGGGTGTTGCGGCGGCAGTATCACCTCCCCGAGGAGCGCACACACGAGTGGACCTCGACACCGATGCTGCCCGGCCGCACCACCTTCGATGTCGGTCCAGCTGTCGCGCCCTCGACTGGGGAATCGCTGCGCTGTACCGGTGATCCGACCCTGGTGTGGTGCCGGGGCGTCGGTGCGGTCGAGAACCGCCTGGTCGCCTTTGCGCGGCAAGAGGATCGGCTTGTCCAGTTCGAACCCGGGCCTGACTGGCCGACCGGTCGTGGTAACCGCGTACTGACCGTGCCCACGGTGGCCTCGGATCCCGTGGCGGTCTCGGCCCGGCCCCGCCGCGTCGATGTGTTCTTCGGGGTGTCCGCTGGGACGGTCGGCTGGCTCACCACTGACACGGGCGGTTCCTCGGCACGCCACCGCGTGCTCGACGATGGCATCGGCTCGGTCGGCCGCCCTGCGGTGTGTTCGAGCCGACCGGATCGGCTGGAACTGTTCGTCCGCACTGCGGCGGGCGAATTGCGCACCGGATGGTGCGAGGTGAACGGGGAGCAGTGGAATGCCTACGCCTGAGTGGCGGCGCGCGTTGGTCGCGATTCAGTCCGCCGATGGTGCGACCTACGGCGCCGGATTCCTCATTACCGAGCGGCACGTACTGACCTGCGCCCACGTCATCGGCGATGCCACCGGAGCAGATGCTGCGGCCGATGCGGTGCCGACCGAACCGGTGCTGGTGGAGTTCACGCAGGTACACGGCGGTGAACGGATCGAGGCAACGGTGGTGGCCTGGTCGCCGGTCGATGACGTACACACGGGTGATATCGCGGTATTGCTGCTTGCGAGCGCCCCGCCCGCCGTCCCGATCCGCCTGCTGGACTCGGATTCGACAGCGTTGTGGGGACATTCCTTTCGCGTCTACGGATTCCCTGAGGGCCATGACGAAGGGCTGTGGGCGACCGGTGTGATCCGGGATCGGGTGGGTGGTGGCTGGTATCAGCTCGAGGATGTCAAAGTGCCCGGTTCGGCGATCGAAGGCGGCTTCAGCGGTGGCGCGGTGTGTGACGACCTGGCCGATGGTGTGGTCGGCATGGTGGTCGCTCGCGACCGTGCCGCGGCCCGCAAGATCGGCTTCATGCTGCCCGCGGCGCTCATCGCTCCGGTAGTGGTGCAGTTCGGCGTGGAGCTCGGGTCGGCCCGGCCGGCGATGGGTCTGCTGTCCAATGTGCCGACCTTACCGACTCAGTTCGTTGTGCGGTCCGTAGTGTCGGAGGTCCTCGCCGCGCTACTGGCGCCGACCGAGGATGGCGCGCGGGTCGCTGCGGTAGGCATGGGCGGTGTCGGGAAATCTGTTCTCGCAGCAGCCGTTTGCCGTGACGAGCGAGTCCGGGCGGCTTTTCCGGATGGCATAGTCTGGGTGGAGTTGGGCCCGAATCCGGTGACGCCGACCAGACAAGCGCAGGTGGCGGCCGCCTTCGGGCAGCAGGGTGTGGTCTTCGCCGACGCTCAACAGGGTAAGGCTCTTCTCACGCAGTTGCTGGCGGGGCGACGTTGTCTGCTGGTCGTCGACAATATCTGGGCGGCACAGGATCTCGGCGATCTCGATGTTGTCGAGGCGCCTGGACGGCTATTGTTCACCACCCGGGATACCGCCATCGTACGATCGGTGGGCGCGACCTGCTTC
Source organism: Nocardia sp. NPDC004604 (assembly GCF_040609795.1). Classification (NCBI taxonomy): domain Bacteria; kingdom Bacillati; phylum Actinomycetota; class Actinomycetes; order Mycobacteriales; family Nocardiaceae; genus Nocardia; species Nocardia sp. NPDC004604. Next base: position 36,165 of record NZ_JBEXLC010000069.1, on the reverse strand, counting down.
GAGGTGACCGGGCTGAGCATCCGGGAATCGCTGGTGTTATTGGCGCGGTGGGCGCGGCTCGCGGTGGAGGAACTACCGCGGGAGGCGTTGGAGATCGCGGCCGAATGTGGCTATCTGGCGCTGGCGCTGGCGATGGCGGGCGCCATGATCGCTGGCCGCCCGGAGCGCTGGCCCAGAGTGCTGCGCCGATTGCGTCAGGCCGATCTCGCCAAGATCGCCCAACCGTTCGGCAACTATCCATACCCGGATCTTTTGCGCGCAATCAGCGTCAGCGTCGACGCCCTTGATCCTGCCGATCGCGCCCGCTATCTCGAACTCGCGGTCTTCAACGGCAGGAATCCGACCGTCGGTGCGGCACAGGCACTTTGGCAGCACGCTGGACTCGATGAACTGGACGTGGCGGAGCTGCTCGACCGCCTCGCCGACCGATCGCTGATCCATCTCGGTAGCGGCGGCCGTTTCGGGATGCACGATCTGCAAATGGACTATGTGCGCCACCAGGTTTCAGAGCTGACGCACCTGCATCGGCGATTGCTCGAGGCATATCGGGAGCAGGCGCCCGGCGGTTGGCAGCATGGTCCGGATGACGGCTACTTCTATCGAAACCTGCCGCATCACCTTGCCGCGGCAGGAGCGGGCGAAGAGCTGCGCGCGCTGCTGTCGCACCTGGCGTGGTTGCAGACGATGCTGTGGGCCACCGACGCGACGGAGCTGATCGCCGCCTATCGGTTACTGCCGCAGTCGGATCCGGTCGCGGTCGTCGGCGACGCGTTGCGGCTGAGCAGCCATGCGCTGACTCGCGGTAGGGGGCAGCTACCCGCCCAGCTGGTCGGGCGTCTCGGCGAGTCGGATCGGCCCCAAGTTCAGGAACTCGTTGCCGCAGCATGCGGCTGGCGCGGCGAACCCTGGCTTCGACCGCGAGCCGCAAGTTTGACGGCCCCGGGCGGGCCCCTGCTGTTCATGCTGGTCGGGCATACCAGTCCGATCCGTGATGTCGTGCTCACACCCGATGATCGGTATGCGCTGTCCGGCGGCTGGGATGGCGCGGTGCGCGTCTGGGATCTGGCGGACGACGGCCGTGAAAGATATGTGCTGCAAGGGCATTCGGGTGGCGTGTGGAAACTTGGGGTATCCGTCGACGGCCGCTATGCGATGTCCGGATCAGCCGACGGCACCATTCGCGTGTGGGACCTCGCCGACGGGAGTACCCGGCATGTGCTGCGCGGTCACCAGGCCGCGGTGTGGTCGATCGCGCTCGTTCCAGGCAGTACATTGCTGGTGTCGGCATCGGTCGATACGACGGTGCGCGTATGGGATTGGGCGGTCGGCCGGGAGGTCGGGGTGCTGCACGGACATACAGGTATCGCGTACACCGTGCTCGCGGCGCGTGGCGGACGGACCATCGCGTCGAAGTCCGAGGACGGCACGCTGCGCATCTGGGATCTCGGAACCGGCACGCAGACATGGTGTTTCGACAGCGGTCAGCGCGGTGTGCAGTCGCGCGCGATGGCGTTGACCGATCGACACGCGCTGTTCGCGGGCGACGACGGCACCGTGTACTGCTGGGATCACCGTGACGGATCGGTCGTGTGGATCGACCGGGATCCCGGCCGTGGGCAGGTGTGGTCCGTCGCGGCGACACCCGACGGCGGGCATGCCGTGGTCGGCTGTGCGTCGGGGGAGGTGCTATTGCTGGATCTCGAAACTGGCTCCCCCGCAGTCGAAGTCGGCCTGCACAGCGGGTGGGTCGAGATGGTGGCGGTGGCTCCGGATGGATATCACGTGCTGTCGGGCGCCGACGACGGCATCCTGCGGTTGCGCGATCGCCGGATCGGGGATGAATCGGCGCGGACGCTGCGCGGCCATACGGGGTGGATCGCAGCCGCCGCGTTCAGCTCCGACGGAACACGCGTGGTGTCTGCCGCGAACGAATCCACCTTGCGGGTGTGGGATGTGACCGTTTCGCCGACTCAGCGTGGCGCTCCGATGCACGCCGCGTGGATCGGAGCGATTACCGCGGTAGCTGACCACACGGTTGCGGCCGCTGCGGATGACGGATCGGTCTCGGTCTGGGACATGGCGACAGGACGGCGATCGACAACTGTGTCGATGACGGCCACCGCGGTCGCCGTCGTCGAGGTGGCGAATCTCGGGTGGATGGTGTTGGACCAGCTGGGTGCCGCGATGGTACTGCCCGGTGAGGCCTTGGGCGATACGTCGAATCAGGCGGACATCGGCTCGGAGGTGCGGTTGTATGCGATGGGCGAACCCGTCCCCGGGCAGGTGGTGCGCCGCGCCGTCGCCTGCGACGCGGTGCGGGGAGCCGTCGCCCTGGACGGATGCCTGGTGGTGGCGTCGACCACCGCGATGCGGTTCTTCGGCCCCGCCGATTCGATCTGGGACCTCGACCCGGGAGCGATTGATGCCCAGCTGGCGGAGCCACCACGAATGCTGGTGGTCGAAGCTGGTAGGCGTCACGTCGTGGTCGGCGGCATCCGGGGGCAAGTCAGCGTGTGGGACTTCACTACCCGCCACCAGATCCAGACCTATCGAGGACGGGGCGGCCCGATCATCAGCCTGGCGACGGCCGTCGACCAGGTCCTGTCCGGCTGCGTCTCCGGGGTGCTGTCGGCTTGGCGACTCGGATCCCCGGAACTGGTTTGGGAGCAGCAGGCGCACGATTCGCTGCTGACCGGCATTTTGATCGTCGGGGACCGGGTCGTTACCGGTGGCGGCGACGGTGCGATCCGGTTGTGGCGACTTACCGACGGAGCGCGAATCGGCGTGCTCGCCGAACTCGGTGCACCCGTGCGCGCCATCGCAGCGCTGCACGGGGGTCGGCGCATAGCCGTTGGGGCCGGTGACCTGCTAGCTGTCTACGACCTCGAATCCGGAATCGAGGTGGCCTGTTTCACCGGCGACGGCCGCATCACCGCGATCGCGCCCTTGCCCGACGGTGGTGTGGCATGTGGTGAGGCGGCGGGCGCCGTACACATACTCACGTTGTGCGAAGAGTGAGCCTCATGCCCCCGGCTTCCACGACAGCTTCACCGTCAGATGGCCCTCGACCGATGTCTTTGCGATCACCGCGCCGGCCTCGGCGTTGAGCTTGATACCGAACTCCAGATCGACCGCGTCCGGTTTCAGGCTGCCGTCTCGGAACACCGCCAACGCGGCCGCCGCGGCCCGCTGGACGTCGGCAAGCGCATCCTCGAAGCGGCGATTCACCTCCACCACACCACCGCGACCGACCCGCTGCACACCGGCATCGGACGGATCACCCTCGACCACGATCACGCCACCGTCGCCGGTACGGAAACGCAAGAGTTCGCTCATGGTCCAACGGTACCGGTGTTCCCTTGCAGCGCACTATCTTTGACCCATGATCGGAGTGATGCTCGGACTCGGCACCTATCGCGACACCGCGCGGCTGAGCGCCGCCCGGGCACAGCGCATGACGGGGCTGGAATTCGTTGTCATCGAACATCCGCCACGGAACTTCCCGCCCGAGGCCTTCCCCGGATACGCCAAACTGTCGCTATTCGATCTCGTGGCCGCCGATCACATCTGCTATCTGGACGCCGACGCGGTCGTGCTGCGCGAGTGGCAGCCCGCCGCACTAACGGACCGTGTCGAGTTCATCTGTGTCCGTGATCAGTTCATCGAGCTCTACCCCGACTACGACGCTGATATCCCGCGGCCCACGTACTTCAACTCCGGCATGTTCATCGTGAATCGCCGCGCCCATCGCCCCGTGTTCGATCTCGCGACAAAGCTGTGGCGCGACAACGTGCGGCCGCTTCCGATCGAGGATCAGTCCGCCCTGAACTACGCGGTCCGCACCCTGGGCACCCCGACCTACTTCCTGCCCGACGAATACAACTATCTGCGTGCTCACCTCGACGGTCGCGCCGCGGACCAGGGTGTGGTGGTCGCCCATTACACCCCGTCCGGGATCGCCCACGCCCACCGCAAGCTCCTCGACCTACTGCCCGACCAATGAGCGTTTCGCGAAAGCCGTTGGTCCGCTATGAATCAGTGCGAGCCGACAAGGCCTAGCGACGAGAGTGCCTGCGGTACCCCAGAGTTCATAGTCCTGCTCGTGGAAGCCGTTGATAATGTGGTTCATCTGGACGCAGTGGGTGAGCTGGCCCGGGGGCGGGGTGGCGGCGAACGTCGAGTTCGATGATGGCGTCGACCAGCAGCGCGAGGGAGATGAGAAAACGCCCAGATCCGATGAGGGTTGGACGCCGCCGAATCACCAGTCACTGAACACAAGTGAGATCTGGCGTTCGGGCGCAACTGCTGTGGACGCCCATGTCGCGGTCGGTCCGGGGGTGTACTGGTCGATGATCGGGCATGGGGCTCACCACCGCAGACTAGAACGTGTTCCTGGTCGCTGCTAGAGTTCGGAGCTACGGGGCGTGAGACCGCATGCGCGGCAAAAGAATTGGCGGTCGATCCATTCGAGCTGACTGATGACTTCTATCAGGATCCGTACACCGCGTATGACCGGTTGCGCAGTCGGGGTCCGGTGCACTACGTTCGGTTCCCCGATTCGAGCACTGCCTGGCTCGTCACCGACTACGAGGTGGCGAAGATCGCGTTCACCGATCCAACGATCAGTAAGGCCCTGAAGTCCACCGGAGCTCGGGCGGCGCTGGCGGCCAACGGCGGTGGCCAGCACGTGCAAAGCGGCTTGTTCAAGGACATGATGGTGTTCTACGACCCGCCCGAGCACACTCGGCTCCGCACGTTGGTCAACCGGGCGTTCGGCAGCCGCGCTGTCCGCGACCTGGCGCCCAGGGTCACAGAGATCGCTGATTCCCTGCTGGCTGCGATGGCAAGCGAATCGAATGCGGACCAGGATCTGTTGGACAGCTACGCGGTTCCGCTGCCGATGATGGTTATCGGCGCGCTGTTGGGGGTTCCGCCTTCCGACCGCGACAGTTTCCGGGAATGGTCGACCATCCTGGTATCCAGCGAACATTCCGACGACGCCAGAATGGCGGCCGTGCAAGAGTTCGTTGCCTACATTGACCAGCTGATTCGCACCAAGTCCGGGGCACCTGATTCCAGCCTGCTTTCCGAGCTTATTGCGGTGGGAGAGGACGGTGACCGGCTTACTCACCCAGAGCTGATCAGTATGGTGTTCCTACTGCTCGTCGCCGGGTATGAGACGGCCGTCAATCTCGTGGGCAATGCGGTCGCAACACTATTGGCCGACAACGACACTCGCGTGATGGTGCGCGATGATCCCAGCCGTATTCCCGCTCTTGTCGAAGAGGTGCTGCGCCACCGATCGCCGGCGGGCGAAGCAACCTTTCGCTACACAACGGAACCGATAGCTTTGGGCGGGATCGAAATCCCAGCCGGCGAGCTCATTGTGGTGTCGATGGCAGCGGCTGGTCGTGACCCGCGCCGTTTCACCGATCCACACCGAGTCGACATCGACCGGCCTGACAATCACCACCTAGCTTTTGGATACGGTATTCATCGCTGCGTCGGAGCCCAACTGGCGCGAATGGAAGCGATAATCGCGCTTACGCGGCTGCTCGGTGAATACCCTGACCTCGAACTCGCTGCCGGTGCTGAACTGGAATGGCGCAGAAGCCTCATCGTGCGTGGTTTGACCAAACTTCCTGTGCGGCTACACCCCTGAGATCGAGCACTGACCTGAAATACAGCGAGCGAGACCATCGAACTGAGCTGCATGGCGTACCGATCTCCGTCCATGTACGCGGACCAATGCGCCGAACAGCGTGATTGTGCGTAAATATCGCGTTGTGCTGATGTATGGCTGAACAGTCGAGGGCCTGCTGCGATGATGTGCGCATGCGCGTGCTCATGCCGGTTCCCGACCACGACTTCGACGTCACCGAGGTCGCCGTGCCTTGGCGGATCTTGACCGACGCCGGACACGAGGTCGTGTTCGCCACCGAGCGCGCGGGTACGGTGCCCGCGGCGGATCCGCGGCTGTTGACCGGAGTGATCTTCGGTCAACTCGGTGCTGAAGCCGAGCCTCGGACCTTCTACCAGCAGCTTACTGGCACACCGGAGTTCACGGCCACGGTCTCCTGGTCGGAGGTGGATGTGGACGACTTCGACGGATTGCTCCTGCCCGGCGGACATGCACCCGGCATGCGGCAGTACCTGGGCTCGGAGACACTGCAGCGGCAGGTCGCAAGGTTTTGGACCCTGGGCCGGCCGGTGGGCGCCATCTGCCACGGTGTCCTGGTCCTCGCCCGGTCCGAAGATCCCGCTACCGGCCGTAGCGTGCTCGCCCAGCGCCGCACCACCTGCCTGCCCAAATACATGGAGCGCATCGCGTATTTCAGCACCGCATGGCGACTCGGGCGCTACTACCGCACGTATCCGGCCTACGTCGAGGACGAGGTCCGCGCGGCTCTCGATAACCCGGACACCCAATTCCGGCGCGGCCCAGTCGAACTCACCAGACGCGGCACCGCTACCGACGACACCCCCGCCTTCATCGTCGAAGATCGCAACTATCTCTCCGCACGCTGGCCAGGAGACGCCTATCTGTTCGGACGCCGGTATCTCGCACTGCTGGAAGGCACCGAGCGCTGAGATCATCAATGTAGTGACCGCGCAAGGTCGCTGCCGCCTCGAAGCCATCATCAACTCCGACGGCACCTACACCGACATCGACCGTGCCCGCCGCCCCGTGTCGGCCGCGTGCGGGCCTGGACGTGGTGAGCGGTCCCCACAGCTGCTCGGCGTGTCTTCGGGTTGGTCGGCGACGCCATGCGCGAGTGCGTCGGGGCTGAGCTCGGGATCGCGCGTGCTACACCGCGGGCAGGGCTGCAGCCGTCGAGGAGCCGGCCCGGTCGGCGGTGAGTGCCCCGGCCAGCGCACCAGGTGCGGTGCTGATCGTCCGGACCGGCCAGTTCCGTGGTGGTCAGCACGACCTCGGTGGCGCCCGCGTCGTAGTAGCGCTGGATTCCGGCGGCGATGGTCTCCTCGTCGCCGATGAGCGCCAGTTCCGCCGCCCGCGAGGCACCTTCGAGTTCGATGACCCGGCGATAGGACGGCACCTGCTCGTAGAACGCCAGGTGTTGCGCCGCCGTCGCACGGGTGCCCTCGACATCGGAGGTGACGACTGCCGGGACGAAGGCGACGATGCGCGGTGCGGTTTCCGAGGTCTGCGTGATCAGTGGCACGATGTGCTCGCTCAAGGTCTTCGGGCCCGCCAGATACGGCAGGGTGCCGTCTGCGAGTTCCCCGGTGACGCGTAGTGCTTGCGGCCCCATCGCGGCCACCAGCACCGGTACACGTGGTTCTGCACCGGGAACCGTGGTCGGCAGCGAGGGTGTGACCGTGAGCAGTTCGCCGTGGAAGCTGGCGGTGCCCGTGTCGAGCAATTCCCGCAGCGCGGTGAGGAATTCGCGCAAGCGGGTAATGGGCCGGTCGAAGGCTGTGCCGAACGCGTCGGCGGCGAGCGTGGAACCGACGGCCAGACCCAGGTGATAGCGCCCGTGCGTCGCGGCTTGGGCGGTCTGCGCCTGGGAGGACACCAGCAGCGGATGGCGCCCGACCACGGGAATGGCCGAGGTGCCGACCTGTATGCCCGGCACCTCCCGGCCTACGATGGCGGCGAGGGCGGGGGAGTCGTAGTCCATCCGGTGTCCGAACCACACCGATCCGATACCCAGCTCGGCGACCGAGCGGGCCTGCGCCACGATCTGGTCAACGTAGTTGCCCGAACTCGAGGCAGCGAGCGCAATTCCGAGAGTCATGCCAGGGGCAACCTGCGTGCGTGAGCGCCTGTTCCCGAATGGCGAGATGAAATCAGCTCGATCACAAGGATTTTCGTCGTCCGGGAGTCGGTGGGCAGATTCGATGACGCAAATCTAATGGTGCCAGAAGGTGCGTTAACCCCGCGACCGCAGCGGCTTCGTAACGTTTGGCTGCCGCTGCAACTTCCGTGGCCCCAGCACAATGTCGCGCACGGTTCGTACTGCGAGCGACGCACGCTCGAAACACTTTCTCCGCATCAAGACAGCGACAACTAGCTGAACCAACAATGCGGTGTAGCGACGAGGGAGCGAAGACTGGACATACCTACCGTAGCCACACTCGAGTGATGGCTGTCACATTTCCGATGTAGCGGAACATCATTCCGCGATCGGAGAGGATGAGGCATGGGGATGTTGACTTGGCGTCGTGGCCGGGCGGACAGTGGACGACCGGAGGATGCAAGACACTCGCCGGGACAGTTGGCCGCCTACGGAGCCCAGCACATTCTGACGATGTACGGGGGTGTGATCGCCCCACCACTCATCGTCGGCGGCGCGGCCGGGCTATCCGCCACCGATGTCGGACTACTGGTGACGGCCGCCCTATTCGTATCGGGCCTCGCCACGCTGCTGCAAACCCTCGGAATCGGACCGTTCGGCAGCCGATTGCCCATCGTGCAGGGGGTTTCCTTCGCGGGCGTATCGACCATGGTGGCGATTGCCACCACCGGCGGGTTACGTCCGGTATTCGGCTCCATCATCGTCGCGGGGGTGATCGGCCTGGTGCTGTCATCGTTCTTTGCGCAACTGGTGCGATTGTTCCCCGCGGTGGTGACGGGCACGATCATCACCGTGATCGGCCTTTCACTGATGCCGGTCGCCTTCAACTGGGCCATGGGCAACAACTCCACCGCACCCGACTACGGTTCCCTGGCCAACATCGGATTCGCCGGGCTGACGCTGCTGATCATCCTGGTGATCAGTCGCCTGTTCCAGGGCGCGCTGTCGCGACTGTCGATTCTTATCGGACTGGTGCTCGGTACCGTCATCGCGGCGTGCGCAGGCAAGGCCGATTTCTCCAACGTGGGCGACGCCCGCTTGGTTGCGCCGCCGCAGCTGCTGCACTTCGGGTCGCCGACCTTCGAAATCGGGGCCATCGTCGCGATGACAATCGTGATTCTGGTGACCCTGATCGAAACCACGGCCGACATCCTGACGATCGGTGAAATCGTCGGGACCGACGTCGATGCCAGGCGTGTGGCGGACGGGTTGCGAGCCGACATGCTGTCGACGACGGTTGCCCCGGTCTTTGGATCCTTCACCTGCAGCGCGTTCGCACAAAACGTCGGCCTGGTCGCACTGACCGGAATCAAAAGCAGGTTCGTAGTAGCAACCGGCGGCCTGATTCTCCTACTGCTCGGTCTGCTCCCGGTGGTCGGCGCGATCGTCGCCGGAATTCCGTACCCGGTACTCGGTGGCGCCGGACTCGTGCTCTTCGGATCGGTTGCGGCGAGCGGGATTCGTACCCTGTCCCGGGTGGACTACCAGGACAACCTCAATATGATCATCGTCGCGGTCGGCATCGGCTTCGGCCTCATACCCGTTGCGGCACCGAAATTCTGGGACGCCCTCCCCGAAAAAATCACAGTGGTCCTGAACTCCGGAATCAGCGCCGCCGCAGTCGCCGCCGTCCTCCTCAACCTCGCCTTCAACGAATGGAAATTCGGCAAACGACCGGGTTCCTCTGTCCTCGCCGCCGCCGTCGACGAGCGTGACCGGCTCGACAACGACGCCAAGCCATGAGCACCCCGATCCTCATACGGTGACGCGATGGGGACTGTTGACCCGACATTCAGTATTCCCTGATCGAACAGGCCGTTAGGCCGAAAAATAGGCCCAGGCAAGGGAGTTCGGAAATCTCTCTGGCCTGGGTGCCGGTCACCACCAAAGATCACTTGGGCGGTCCGCGCACTCGCGGACTGGCTCTGTCCGCGAACTGTGACGTCAGTTGTTCGCGAATCCTGGTGGCGTGTGGCTCTAGCTACATCACTTCGAAGATGTTCACGAATTACGACAGCAGGGGCAGGTCAGACTCAGCGAGCATCCACCGCCTCCTCGAACGCGTGGTAATCAGCCGAATTCCGGACATGCGTCGATCCCCCCCGGCGGGGCCGAGCGGTTACTCCTAATCGGTGGGGCCGCATGCCAGTGGTATGAGAGTGCCGTGCAAGAGCCCGGTGCAAAGGTGGACGGCATGACCTGGCATAGCGGCTATCGGGCCGATGGGAGAACATTTCTGGTTACCGGTGCGAGTGCGGGCATCGGATATTTCGTCGCCGAGCACCTCGCGGTCAGCGGTGCCACCGTGGTGGTGGGCTGCCGTGACACCGCCAAGGGCGACCTCGCGATCGGCGCGATTCGGGCACGGGTTCCTGGCGCTCGTCTGCGGTGCGTGCGCGTGGATCTGGCGGACCTGTCCGCACTACCCGCGACAGTGGACGCCCTCGGTGTCGACAGCCTGGACGCGGTCGTGCTGAATGCTGGCGTCCTGCTGTCCGGCCCCGATCGCCGTGTGAGTGCCCAGGGACATGAATTGATGTTCGCGACAAACCATCTCGGGCACTTCGCTCTGGTTGCTCATCTGGCGCCGATGCTGACCGCAGCCGCGAACAGTCGGGTGATTACGGTGGGCAGTTTCGCCGCGCGGTCGGAGCGGCTGGATCTTGGCGATCTGCAATCCGAGCACGACTATCAGCCCAAACGCAGTTACGGGCGATCGAAACTGGCCCAGATGCTGTTCGGTTTCGAACTGGATCGCCGTCTGCGTGGACACGGGGCCAGCACCGCCAGCATTGTCGTCCATCCCGGCGGTGCCCTGGACTCGCTGACCCCGTCACGGCCACCGCTGTTCGTCCGCACCACCGCTCAGCGCCTGCGTGGACTGCCCGCAGGCGTTGTGCTGCATGGTAAACACGCGGCGGCCGAGGGTATTGTCCGGGCCGTTCTGGACACTGAGATCACCGGCGGGCAGCTTTGGGGGCCAAGGGTTTTCGGTCTTCGTGGACAACCTCTTAGGGAGGTACCTCAGGCGCATATGACCGACCACGACACCGCCGCCAGACTGTGGGCCATCAGTTCAGCACTCACCGGCGTCGATCCGCTCGTGTGCCCATCTGCACCGGTCCGGTCATGACAGGCCCTGTTTCGACGCCGCAACCTCCCGAATCGCCGTAGCCGAGCGTCAGCTTCCGTGGATCGAGCACCGCGAGATGTATCGCGCTGCTGCGGGGTGAGCTGTCGAGGTGTGCGAGCACAGGTAGGCCGCGGATCTGGTGCGTCGGCGGCTGCCGTCGACGCGGCAGCAGATCCGCGACCACGGAGTGGCGCGCGAACGCGTCAGCGCCCCCGCAAGTTCGCCGCTGACCGCGACGATGCCGCGGCGGTTCACGAGCTCATCGGGCAGCTGCTGCACCGCGCCGTACCCGAGCAGCAGGGCGTGGTGCGGCCGCCGTGTCGTTCCGATCGGCTCAGCGCGACCGCTGCTACTGTCGGCCCGGTGCGACTCGTGTCGAGTATCGGTGCGGTGCTATTGACCTGTGCGTTTGTGCCGTTGCCGGGACTGTCCGGGGTAGCGACCGCGCAGGGCGGGCAGGCGGTCGGAGACGACTGGTCGGCGGTCTCCGAGACATTCGAACCCGAGAACTTCCGCGCTGCCCCGTACCTGGGCAACGGGCGCATCGGCGCGATGATCCCGCCGAGCGGCGGCGGATATCAGGACTACGGCGCCTCGGTGCGCACCTCGTTCCCCTTGGTGGAACCGCGCTACACCGGAACGTATCTCGCGGGCTTCTATGCCATGAAGTCCATGTCGTGGAATAACACAGAGGCGATCGCTGCGCTCCCCGCATGGTCTGGCCTGAGCGTCGACGTCGCGGGCCGAACCTACCGGGCCGACGTCGACCCGGACACGCTCACGCACTACCGGCAGCGCCTGAACTACCGCGATGCCACCGTCACCACCGAAGCCACCTGGACACCTGACGCGGAACACCGGCTGGATCTGACCTACCGGACCTTCGTGTCACGGGCGCAGCAGAACCTCGCGGTCCAGCAGCTCACTGTCATTCCGCACTTCTCGGGGCCGCTCACGGTCACCGACCTGATCGACGGGGCCGCCGCGCGTCGGGTCACCCCGATGACGGCGGCCTCCGATCCGAACCGGGGGCAGACCACGGTCGGCGTGCGCGCCGACGGCACCGACCGCACCGCCTTCCTGGTATCCACGGTCACCACGCCTGATGAGCTGGGTGCTGCCGCGCTACCTGCGAACGGGTCGACGGCTGGCACACGATTCGACGGCACCGTCGTGGCGGGCCGCAGTTACACGGTCACCAAGTACGTGGGAATCGCCTCCGGCGCGGACGGCGCGGACCCGCGCGCGATTGCCACCGACGTCTCCGAATCCAGCGCGGCGCGTGGTTTCGCCGCCGCCCACGCCGAACACGCAGCAGAGTGGGATCGCTTGTGGCAGCCCGCCATCGAGATTCCCGGCCGCGACGACTATCGGGGCTGGATCCGGCCCGCACTGTATTCGGTGCTGTCCAGCGTCCGGGCCGGACAGCGGTGGTCCGTGCAGCCCGCGGGGTTGTCCTCCGACGACTATGGCGGCCTGACCTACTGGGACGCCGAGACCTGGATCTTCCCCACCCTGCTCGCGCTCTATCCCGAATTGGCCCGCACCGTGGTGGATTTCCGCGTCGCGGCGCTACCGCAAGCCGAGGCGAACGCGCGCGCCTTCGGGCTGACCGGCGCATTGTTCCCCTGGAACGATGGACCGACACAGCGGTGCGCGTCGCCGTGGGTGTGCGGACTGGTCCAGGAACATTTGGGGAACGAGATCGCGCTCGCGCAATGGCAGTACTATTCGGCCACCGGCGACGAGCAATGGCTGCGTGACAGCGGCGCGCCGGTGATCACGGCTATCGCGAACTACCAGGCTGCCCGCATCGGCCCGAAGCTGCCCGACGGTCGCTACCACTACGCGCCCGCGGCGGGCGCCGACGAATACGTCTCGGCTTCCGTGGACAACGCACTCACCAACGCCGGAGTGATGGCGACGATGCGCACCGCGATGTCGGCCGCCCGGCTGGCCGGACTGCCGCTGAACCCACGGTGGGCCGATATCGCCGCCCATATGGCGATGCCGCCGGACATCGTGCCCGGGGTGCCCGCCGAGTATCTCGGGTACCAAGGGGCGAAGATCAAGCAGGCCGACACGGTGCTGATCAGCTACCCGTACTCCTATGCGGCACCGGGCTATTCGCCCGAGGCGACACTGGCGTACTACTTCGACCGCACCGATCCCGACGGCCCCAATATGAGCAACAGCGTCGGCGCGATCCTCAGCGCGCAGTATGATCCCTGCCGCACTCAGCAGTTCCTCGATCAATCGGTGCAGCCGTATGTCCGACCGCCATATGGGTTCCAGTCCGAGGCGCGTGGCGAACGGTCGGGTGCGAATACGGTCGGTCAACCGGCGTGGATCTTCGTCACGGGTGCGGGCGGATTCCTGCAAGGTTTGCTGTACGGACCGAGCGGGCTGCGTTGGGCCGAGACGGGTCCCTGGCTGGACCCGATGCTGCCCAGCGGGTTTCCCGAGGGGATGACGGTGCGCGACCTCGCGGTACGCGATAGCAGGTTGACCGTGCGCATCCGACCGGAAGGTACGACAGTCGACGTCACTTCGGGTGGTCCGGTCACCGTCGAGACGCCCGGCGGCCCGGCGACAATCCGTCCGGAAACACCGCTGACGCTGCCGACCAGGAGCGCCTGTCCCTGACCCGGAAGACATCGCACGACGAACCGGTCTCGTCGTGTTCTGCGTGGGCCGCAGCATCGTCCATAACGACTATCCGGACGACGTGCGGCTGAACAGGTCGCGGTGACCGGCGACGTACTGCTCGACCGATTGGGGAGGCCGGCCGGTCAGCTTCTCGACGTCATTGGTGAGCCGGTTGTAACGGTCGTTGCGGTGCAGCTTTGCCACCGTCCGCAGATGTCGCACGGTGTGTGGGCTGATACCCGGCACGGCGCCGATCTGCTGGGCGAAGTCGTCGTCGGCCAGATCCGTCCCCGACACGGGGTGGCCCAGCGCGCGGGTGTACTGCTCGGCCAGGCCTTGGATGTCCAGGACCGCGGGCCCTGTCAGCTCGTAGACATGACCAACATGCTCTGTCGGGTTGCGGAGAATAGTGGCGACCACGCGGGCTACATCGGTGGCGGCGATCGGTGAGGTCCGGCCGGTGCCGAACGGCAACGCCAGCACGCGGCGTTCGGCAACCGATCGGCTAGCAAGGACGGTGAACAGCGGATTGTCCAGGAAGACCGTAGGTCTGACGTGAACGACCGGCACGCCCGACCAGTTCATGATGTGCTCGGCCAGCCAGTGCAGCCGTTGCTGCCGCGATTCTTCGGTGCTCGTCGACGTCATCTGCGAGACCGTCATCTGCGACATATTTACCAGCGCTTCGAGATCACCGCGCTCGTCGGCGATAGCGCACACCACCGCCGCGGCCTCCAGATAGTCCGCCGATACGGCCATGTTGAAGAACACTCGGCGCACACCGTGCAGGGCCTCGGCGACATCGGCCGGATCGGTGAGGTCGCCGACGATGATCTCGGCGCCGAGCGCCCGTAGCGCGTCGGCGCGGCCGTCGTCATGATGCACCATTGCCCGCACGGGTTCGCCGTGGTCCAGCAGCAGTTCGGCCACCAACCGGCTGACACTGCTGTAGCTGCCGCCCACACCCGTAATCAAATATGGTGCTGGGTCACTCGAGACGTGATTCTCCTGCCGCGCGGTGGTTTCGGGTAGGGCGCCTCAGGCGGTGCCCGCAAATCGCAGAAAGATCGAGTCCGCAAATTTTGAGCATACACTCGGGCGGCATTAGGGACCCCGCTCCGAAATAGGCCAGAACAGCGGTGACCATGGCGTTATGTCGTGCACGCGTGCGTGGCGGTTGCGCGCCTTGCGCATCTGCCCCGGGAGCGCAACGGTGTGAATATGAGTCTCACCCCCGCCGACTCGTCGGATGAACGGACAGACCGACCAAATTCTTGGGAGGAAATATGGCGAACATGTGGACGGAGCAGAACATACCAGCTCAGATGGGTCGAGTTGCGGTCGTCACCGGCGCCAACAGTGGACTCGGGTTCGAAGTCGCCCGGGCACTAGCGGCGCATGGCGCGTCGGTGGTGTTGGCGGTGCGGGATGTGGATAAGGGTAAACATGCGGCGGACCGTATTGCAGTTGTCGTCCCGGGCGCCGACACTACCGTCCAACAGCTCGATCTCACCTCGCTGGAATCCGTGCGTAATGCCGCGGAACAGCTCAGGTCCGCCTATTCCGCGATCGATCTGTTGGTCAACAACGCTGGGGTGATGTACCCGCCGAGGCAAATCACCAGCGACGGATTCGAGTTGCAATTCGGCACGAATCATTTGGGACATTTCGCGCTCACCGGGTTGTTGCTCGACCGGATGCTGCCAGTACCGGGCTCGCGGGTGGTCACGGTCAGCAGCATCGGCCATCGTATCCGGGCGCGAATCAACTTCGACGATCTCCAGGGGGAACGGTCCTACAACCGGGTGGCGGCGTACGGCCAGTCCAAGCTGGCGAATCTGATGTTCACCTACGAACTGCAACGTCGCCTGTCCAGCACCGGCAACACGATCGCGGTCGCGGCTCACCCCGGTGCCGCCAACACCGATTTGATGCGCAATATGCCGACTGCGCTGCGTCCGCTCGTGCCTGTTATTACACCCATCATCGCGCAGAGCCCAGCACAGGGTGCCTTGCCGATACTCCGCGCGGCCACCGACCCCGACGTGCTCGGCGGCCAGTACTACGGACCGGGTGGATTCATGGAGACCCGCGGCTACCCGAAAATCGTCGAATCGAGTCGACAATCGCATGACAGGGCGATTCAGCAACGCCTGTGGACGGTCTCGGAGGAATTGACCGGAGTCACGTTCCCTATCTGACCGGAGCGGTCGTCCGCTGCCCGGGCCGGAGCAGCGAGGCTGCTGTATTTCTTCGGCGCGATATTGCTTTCGCACGCAAGGCTGCTGTCCGGGTGCTCATGATAATCGCGTCGATACTCGGGGTGGCGGCCAATTTCCTTTGCTCCGTACAAGATCCGAACCTCGGCAGGGTCGCGGTGATGATGCCCTGCATCGCGACTGTGGTGCTCGAATGAGGTTGAGGTGGCCGAGCAGGGCGGTGCCGATGTGGATGGGTAGGCCGTTGTTGACCAGGTCGGTGGCGAACCCCCTTCGGCAGTCGGCGTGTCCAGATCTGTGCGTGTGGTGATCGAGCTGCCTCAATGCTTGATCTGTTCGCGGAGGATGTCGCCGTGGCCGGAGTGACGCGCGAAGTCCTCGATCGTGAGCAGGTAGATAAACCGCAGGCTGACGTCGCCGACGCGGGGGTGTGTCCTGGTTTCGTCGAGGTCGAAGTCGGCGGCGATGACGCGGGAACGCTCACTGGCGCGCTCGAATTCGGCGATCACGTCGGCCAGGGTCTCGTTGTCATCGACGATGAAACTGGCGTCGCCCGGCGTTGTGCCCCCATCGCATTCGTTTTCGGGTAGACCCGCTAATACGTGCTGGAACCAGATCCGTTCGGCGACCGCGGCGTGCTTGAGCAATCCGATCGGGGTGGTCAGCGACGCAACAAGACGGCGGCGGGCGTCTGCTTCGGACAGACCGCGCACCGTGTTGATCAGTTCGGTCCGGTTGCGGTCGAGCATGCTCTCGAGCAAACGGCGTTCTGCGCCGGTGGTGATTGATGGTATCGACCATGTCATTGTCGGCTCGATTCTGTTGGTTCGGGTTGGATCTGGCTGTCGTACTTGTGGTTTCGGTGTCTCGGTGTCTCCTTCAGCAGGGCCGATGACCGCGTTGCGGTGCGGCAGGTGATCGACTTTCCGGCATCGTCAGCTGCCTGACGTAGGGCGGGTGATCTCTTCGTGCTGGGCGGCCAGGCGCGCGATGGCTTGTGCGCGGAAGTCGGTGAATTCGTCGATCGTGCCGCTGGCCTTGGCCAGTCGCTCGCTGAGTGCGTGGTTGTCGACCTCGAGTCGCAAGATCTGCGCGGCGCAGGCGTCCGGTATGTCGCCGGCCTGTTGCATTGCGCGCAGGCGTTGTTCGAATTCTACCCTGAGGTGAGTCGGTCGCCGTAGAAGGCGGTGCGGTCGACACCGGCTTCGGCGGTAAGGGTCTTGACATCGCAGCGCCCGGGCGGGATCTCGCCGCGCCGGAGTCGGTCGATGGCGGCGCGGATCGGATTCTCGTTCTGGAGACGTTGGGCGGCAGTAATTCTCATGTGTCGAACTCGTTGTCCATCTCGGGTGCTGCCGCTCTACGAACGGTGGCTGCCGCTCAGCGGAAATGCCATTGTCCTCTTCCCACTAACCAATGGTCGGTATGTACGGCAACTTGGCCGACCGCGAACGGAGCACGGCTCAGGTCTTCGTGAAGAAGTGTCCGGCTGATCAGGGCAGCGGTGCTCGGCCTACCAAGGCATTGATCTCGCGGAGAGCGTCCGCAGCCTGCCGGATGGCGTTTTCGGGCACGCCTGCCATGACGCGGGCATGTACGCGACCGGCGGCATGCACCGTCGTCTCGGCGAGTTGCCGACCGTCTGGAGTCAACTGGACCCAGCGGCTGCGACCGTCTCCCGGATTCTCCACGCGCTCGATATGCCCGGCGGCGCTGAGTCGTTGCAGCACATTGCTGATGCCGCCGGTGGTGAGAAACAGCGCCCGGCTCAACTCGCTCGGCTTCAGCCGGTGCGGCGGTCCCGCACGGAAAAGTGCTGCGAGCACATCGAATTCGGCGTAGGTGAGCCCGAATTCGGCCATCTCCGATCGCAGCGCCTGCTCGATCCGGCCGTTGAGCCGGGCGATGCGCTTGCTGAGCTCCAGACCGTCCTGGTGGGGGGCGATGTCGCGCAGCTCGGTGCCGCCCCGGCCGTCTCGGTCGAGGCACTGTTAGTGCTCACGGACGGGACCGGTGCCGCAGCATCGTGCGCGGGCCAGCCAGGTCGCGGTTGCTGTGGATTCGGTCTATCTGGATTCAGCGAGGACGAATCGGGTCCATGCCGCGGCCCGGTTGGAGTTGTGGTTGAAAACCTGCCCGGTGGTGAGGTCGATGGCGTAGACACTGCCCTCCGGGACCCCGCCGTTGAAGGTGCCGAACCATGCGGTCGGCCCGGATTGTGGTGTGTCGCAAGCCTGTACGTCGGTGAACGCATGTTCCGGGAAGGTGACCTCGGCGAGGTTGGCGGAGGTGAGGCCGGCCAGGGTGCCGCCGCCGGCGGCGGCTATCGCGGCTGCCTGGACCTGTGGCACGCAGTCGGTTATGACAAAGAAGCGACCGTCTTTGCTGGGGATTGTCGTCATCCGAGTACTCCGATCAGTGGCTACTGGACGGGCGGCTGGAAGCCGGGGATGTTGAGTTCCTGCCCAATAGCTGCGACGGCGTCGACGAGGGTGTGGCCGCCGAGTTGCGGCCAGCCCTGGCCTTGGATACCGAGCATCTGGATCCACTCGTCGCGGATGCGGCCGTCGGTGTCGCGGGGCAATGGCACCTGGGTTGGTCCCGACGGTGGCGCGAATCCGGCGAGGCCGAGGGTTTGGCCGACGGTGGCAACGCCGTCGACGAGGGTGTGGCCGGCCAGTTGCGGCCAGCCGTTGCCGCCGATGCCCATGAATTGAATCCACATGTCGGTCACCGGATCCGGCGCGACCTCCCCGACGCCGCATTGGTTGGCGAAGTCCTCCGGCGAGAATCCGTCGGCGGAGTTCATATCGCAGTTGCCGAAGGGCGGGGCGCCCTCGGGGAGACCGCCGCCGTAGCCCTGGCCGTCGGTGTACTGGTGGGCGATCTGGCGGGGCAGGTTGGGGTTGCTGCCGTAGCCGGCGCCGATCATGTTGAGCCCGTCCGGGCGCACCGGCCACATGCTGTTGAAGTCGGGCCGGTTGGCGTAGCCGATGACCCGGCGGGTCGAGCCCAGCCAGTCGGCCAGCCGCCAGTAGGCGCGGTTGATGCCGTCGGACTGGTCTCCGCCGGGATTGCCGCCCGATTCCACGTCGATCATGGAGATCATCTTCCGGTGCGGGCCGCCCGCCTCGCCGATCATGCTCTTGTGGGTGTCAGCGGTGTCGAGCCAGTTCGGTCGCCAGTAGAAGTAGACGATGAAGCAGGAGATTCGTCCGGAGTCGGCGGCGTCGGCGGCCCACGCATAGTTCGTGAAGAAGTTGTGGTCCCGGTACGTGCCGTCGTTGGATCTGAACGAAAAGATCTGATACGGGTAGGAGTCGTCGACTGGTACTTGGAACTCGGACACATCGGCGAAAAGGGAATCAACCATGACTACCCTCCGAGAAGGTCGACCGGACCCTTGGGGAGGACCGGAATTGACGTGGTAGCTACCGATTTTCCGGGGCCCCGGCCGCGACGTCAGCAGTAGTGCACTACTGTGACCGCGTCGTAATCGGCGATGCCACAACGAAGCCCGGCGGGCTAACGACCGCTGCCGCCCGCCACCACGGCGTGGATCCTCAGTTGGGTCGTGGTCGCCTGCGCGAGGCCGCATGCTGTCCCGGTGCGTTCGAGGTAGAACGATATGGTGTTGTCGGGCGGGTAGATTCGCAGCCCGGGCACCGACACCGGTTGGCATTGCTCGGGCGGAATATTGTGCACGTTGATCGCGTACACCAGCGCCGACGCCTGCCCACCGGACGCCAACTGGACCGGGCCGGACGAGGCACCGTCCCGCACGGCGGGCGCGCCGACGGGTGCGCTGTCCGGGCCGGTAGCGTAGGAGACACCCGGGAATCCTTCGAGGACGCACGGACCGGACCCGTTGTTGGTGAATACGATCGGGAAGGCGACAGTTCCAGCGGCTGCGGTTTCCGGTCCGAGACCGGTCGCAAGATCGGGCGTCCGACATTGCGGTGCAACGGCATCCGATGTAGGTGCGGTCGGCGGCTGCGAAACCAATTGCAGCGCCGAGCCCGCGCTGCTGGTCGTCCCCGGCGGGGTCGACTGTTCGGTGCCACAACCTGTGACGGTCGCCGCCGTAGCTGCGGTGAGCAGCCACCATGCCATCCGCCGTCTCCACACAGCACCTCACCGTACTCCGCGGGTGAACGAAAGCGCAGCGGAAATGCCATTGCCGCAACCGAATACGCCGCGAAAGGGAACCGCCCGGTGCGTCCGGAGTCGCCCGACCGTCTTTGCGCAATTTCCGCGTCGGTCGGGCGCTAGGGATTTGTCAGGGAGCCTTCTCGGCACAGCCGTCCGCGCTTTGTCGTCGACACCTCGGCCTGAGTGAATGTGGAGGACCGGTAGAGCAGTTCGATGTCGTGGCAGCGTCGGAGATTCGCGGCCGAACGGTGGCAGGTGATGTCCCGCACGGTCTTACGGGGCTGGTGTGGGAGGTGTCGAGCCGGATGCCCGACGCGATTGCGGTGTCCGACGAGCGTCGTGGGAAGGAATCGGATCCACCCGTCGACGGGCTGCTCGCGTTTGGTCGCGCGGGCGCGAACGGCCGTGCTGTACGGGCGCTACTTTTGCCGTCCGGTTCGGGTGGCCAGAAACACCGCGACGGTGATCAGCACGATAATGATCAGCAGGATCGCGGTGCCGATGGCGACCGCGGTGGTGCTGTAGGTGGGTAAATCCACCGATTGGGCGGCCCAAACTTCGGGTCGGCCGATGGCGTTCATGACCAGCCCCTCGGTAGCGGTGTTCGGGCATGTGGTCCGGCCATATGCCTTCCTGTGATTTCAGCGTAGATCGCCGGTCACCCACGGTCGCCGTCAAGATTTCGTGAAGAAACAGCTCGTATCGGTCGGTCTCGCTGGCTGGTCTTCATTCCCGGAGACCGTATCGGCATCCTCGGCGCCGCAGATGTACTTCGGCGGCAGCTCGATCACTCCCGCGATCTTCGTGTGCAAGATCAAACGCTCGCTACCAGCATCGGCGCCGACTCCGATGCCCCTATGGTCGCGGCAACCAGAGCAGGCGCCATCTCCGCCGCCAGGAAGCTCCGTGCCGAAGTCGTCCGCACGCTCACTCAGCTCGCGCATCCTTGTCGTGGTCCTGACCCAAGGACGGTCACACCGTGCCTCTGACGCCGACCGAGTGGGGAATCCTCGAGATGCTGGTGCGCAACCGTGGCAAGCTGGTGGGATGCACGGATCTGCCTCGACCGGGAACAGTCGTTCCGCTGGTGCGACCGCTCGAGGGCTTATTCGGCGCGCTCGTACAACGCCGTCCACACCGACAGGTTCGACAGGGACTCGATGGTGCGGGTACCTCGGTCTGTCAATCGGATCGCATCGGCCGAATCGAGCGAATGATCCCAGCTGCCTTGGCTATCGGCGGTGATGACCCCCTGCGAGGCGATCACTCGCAGCACGTGCGCCAGCGTGTTGCGGCGCACATGAATGAGTCTGGTCAGTTCGGCAGATGTGTGGGGCCTATTCGACAGGGCGTCGAGAATCTCCACGACGTAACGGCGGCTGACCAGCTCACGTAGCGTTGCAATGTCATCAGGTTGAGCGTTCATCGAGGCGACTGCCTCAGGGGAGTGCACATCAGCTATGGACGCTAGCGGCGTCTTCATTGCCGCAAATTCCTCTTGATGGGATCTTTCGCACCGCCGCATGACTTTTTACAGAATTCATACGTGGCTCCCTTCGCCGGGACTATGTCGGATTCGCACCGGCAACGGTTCGTGGGTGAGTATTGGTCAACATGACGATCCGGCCCGGCCTGCCGGCCCCGAGCGAATTTCAACCATGCCGCTGCGGGTTCTGCTCTCTGAGAAGAGAATCCATACTCGAATGGCCGAGCCGCCGCGGTCCTTGTCCGGGCGCGCGGCGGCTCCTTTCCCTCGACGGCCCACGCGGCTCAACGGTGGAAGCGTCGAAGATCGGTCAGCTCTGACCGAGCTTATGGCCGTGATTCGCTTTCTTCTTGCGGCGGGCGCGTTTCTTGCTGGCTCGTTTGGACAACGTTGCCTATCTCCTTACTAGGGGTGTTGAATGCTCTACGCGGCAGGCACGAGCCGATTGCTCCATGCCGCGAGCCGGGTCCGCGAGCGCGAATTGCGTACCAGTGCAGCCGCTTCCGTGAGTTCGGTGCCCTCGTAATAGCCGCTATTGACAACCGGCGTCGTCGGCGCGCTCAGTGCGATCAGCAACGACGCGGCCGCGTCGAGCGGCGCCGTTCGATGGCTGCGCAGCTGTGGAAGGTCGATCTCGAAGTCGGCAGGGGCCACGCTGACCGAGGTGAGTCCCGCGGGCCCGGTCTCGGCCAGAGACCGGCAGAACATCGTCAGGGCAAGCTTGGCCTGCGCGTATACCGCGAGCGGGGTGTAGATTCCGCGGTTGCGATCGAGGTCGGGGTATTCGATATTGCCGCCGATATGCAGCCTCGAGGTAACAGTGACCACCCGGCCGCGGACTGCCGCCAAAGCGGGAGCCATGGCCATGGTGAGGCGTTGCGGCGAGAGGTAGTCGGTCTGAAAGGTCAGTTCGTGCCTGTCCTCGGTATGAGTGCGCCGCTGCGGCGGCGCGATGGATGCGGTGTTGATCAGTGCATCCAGGCGGGGCAACTGCGCGGTGAGTGCGCGGCCGAGTTCGTCGACCTCGCTGAGGCGGGCGAAGTCGGCACACACCACGCGCACCTGGTTGGGCTGCGACACGGCCGAAAGCCGTTCAAATATCTCGTCGATGTGATCCTTCTGCAGGACGTGCGCGATGACGATGGCGCCGTCAGCGATGAGACGCTCGGCGACCGCGAAACCCAGGCGGTCATCGACACCGGTTACGAGCACGGTACGCGCGGTGGAGGAGTTTGCGGACATAGTTCTCCCGTTGGGTGAGTGCGCACTGGCCGCACCGCGAGGAACAGTGCGGAGACGCGCGGAAAGGGGTTCACGACCAGATGTCGCAGACGCATCGCATGAGCAGATGCTTTGCACGCTCAGCGGTGAAACCGCACTGAACAGACTTGCGGCTATGGGAATAGGACAGACCGGCTACACCGGACTCGGCGGTTCGTCCTCACTCCCGAAGCCGAACAGCTCCAGGGGGACGCCATGCGCTCCACGCGGTGCCGAGCAACGACAGCCGCGATGCGCATGGCGCGACAAGGGCCGAAAGTTGCAGTCACACCGTGATATAAACGCACCCCGCACATTGCGGACAAGCCCGCCGCACTCGCTTTGATGGATAATTAACAACCCGGTGGCGATGCCGGGCGATCATTTGCCGGATACGGCAGGTTCTGTATGGGGCCTGCGTCGGGGTTCGCCATAAAGCATTGCCGAGTAACGGAGTCCGCAGAGGACCAACGACGCCGCGCTGCTGCCGATGCGGGCCGCGTCCCACGGGCTGGGCGCAGTGAACGAAGCCGGGCCATCCGTAAGGATGGCCCGGCTTCGATATCGAGATCAGTTCATCCGCACCGGCTCTCGGTAGTGACTCGGCTGCGACTTCGGCCTGGTATCGGCGTGGCCCGGCCACCAGGCGCGGTGGCCGATCAGCGCG
Organism: Nocardia sp. NPDC004604; assembly: GCF_040609795.1. NCBI lineage: Bacteria > Bacillati > Actinomycetota > Actinomycetes > Mycobacteriales > Nocardiaceae > Nocardia > Nocardia sp. NPDC004604. Next base: position 12,779 of record NZ_JBEXLC010000069.1, on the reverse strand, counting down.
GTCAGCGCCGGGGTGAAGAACATCGCCATGACGAAGGCCGCGATCGCGATGCCTACCGAGATGGCGAAGCCCATCTGTGACAGTGTGGTGTTGCCCGCCAACATCATCGAGGCGAAGGTGCCTGCCAGGATGAGGCCCGCCGCGGCGATGGTCGGCCCGGTGTGGTGCAGGGCCAGGGCGGCGGCCCGCTTCGGCTCGTGGCCTTCACGTGCCTCCTCCCGCAACCGGGCGACCATCAGGATGTTGTAGTCGGTGCCGAGCGCGACCACGAACAGGTACATGATCACCGGCAGGGTGAAGACGAGCCCGGATTCGTGCTGCAGGTGCTGGAAAACCAGCACCGACGCACCCAGGGTGGCCGCGAAGCCCAGGAATACCGACGCCATCAGGTACCACGGCGCCACCAGACTGCGCAGCAGCAGCGCCAGCACGATCATGATCAGGATCGCCGCCACCGGGAACACGATTCGGTAGTCGTGGTTCATCGCGTCTTGGAAGTCGACGAATACCGAGGTAATGCCGCCGACCACCGCTGTAGTTCCGGGCGGTGCCGCCGCGTGGGCCGCGGTCCGCAGTGGACCCCGCACCGTATCGATCGCCTGGTCCGATTCGGGTGCGGACGTCAGTGTGACTTTGAAGTCGGCGACCGAATTGTCCTGCGACAGTGTCGGTTCCGAGACCTGGCCGACACCGTCAAGTCGAGTCAGCGCCGTGCGGTAGGACTCCAACTGGTCCTGGCTCAGCGAATTCGGCGACCGCAGCAACACATCCGAAGGCTGGGTGACACCGGCGGGCATGCCCTTGAGCAATTCCTTGCTGTAGACCACCGATTCGGACGCATTGGAGGTCGAGCCCGAGGTGAGGTCGAAGGTCGGGTTGAATCCGACGGCGAACACGCCGAGCACGGTCAGCAGGCCGCCGGCCCGCCACCGCGAACACCGCGGGCCGTCGGCCGAGCCCGCGGCCCAATCCGGCGAACACGGCCCCCTTCGGTGCGGTGCGCCATGCCTTCGATGGCCAGAACACCTTGGTGCCGAACAGTGAAACGATCGCCGGGACCAGAGTGAGCCCGGCCAGCAGCGCCACCGCCACCGCGATCGCCAGCGCCGGTCCGAGCGAGCGGAACAGGCCCAGGGTCGACAGCGTCAGCGCCATGAATGCGATGATCACCGCGCCGGCTGCAGAGGTGATCGCCTCACCGACCCGAGTGACGGCGCTGACCATCGCGGTCTTGGGATCCTCTCCGGCCCGCAGCCGCTCTCGGTAGCGGAACATCAGGAACAGGATGTAGTCGGTGCCGACCCCGTACAGCACCACCACCAGGATGGAACTGACCGAACTGTCGATCTTCAGGTCGAATGCCTCGCTCACCATGGCGATCAGACCATTGACGGCCAGGGAGATCGCGCCGATGACAACGATCGGCAGCAGCGCGATCACCGGGCTGCGGAAGATCAACAGCAGCAGCAGCAGAATCAGACCGACGGTTGCGAATCCGATGATGGCCAGGCCCTTGGTCGAGGACTCCTGTGCGTCGAGGTTCTGCGCGGCCGAGCCGGTGACGCCGACCTTCAGGCCGGTGTCGTGCACCTTGTCCTGCAATGCTTTACGCAGTGCCTTGACCGCGTCGCTTTGCCGGGTATCGCTGGGGTTGGTGACCTTGGTCATCTGCACCGCGGCGATCTGGATGAGCCGGTTGTCCGACGGCGGGACCGTCTGAATTCCGGTGACATCGCTCAGATGTGCCTGATTGAGCTGTTCGGCGATGGACTCGACGGCTGCCTCGTCGGCCGTGCTGAGCGGCCCGTCATCGGTTCGTTCGAACACCAGGATCGCGGCGGGCGCGGCGGAGTCGGGAAATGCCTTCTCCTGCAGCTCTGCCGCCTGGATCGATTCGTAATGCGAAGGCAGGAAGGAGGATTGGTCGGTGGTCGCGGTCAGTTTCGGAGCGGTCGCGACCACCGCGATGATGATCAGCACCCAGGTGCCGATCGTCCACCATGGACGGCGGACGACCAGCGAGCCCAGTCGTGCGAACATGATTAGGTCCTTTCGAGAATTGTTGCTGTCGGGAGCTGGCCTTCAGGGAATCGCCTGGCTGGCATCGGGTTTCGATGATCGGCGTGAAGGGTTGATCATCGGCGAACCGGCACAAACCGTTCGGCATGGAGTCGGTGAGGCGAACCTGCTGCCGAGGACGGGCAGCAGAATACGCGGCATGAGCAGGTTGCTCGTGGTGTTGACGCTTTGCTCACTTGGCCGAGCGGACGCCGGCCGAGAAAGAAGACATCACCGTGTCAGCGTCGGATCCGACCTGAATACCCCCGAATTGCCGTGGGCGCGTTAGGAAATCTTGCGGCGGTAAGTCCTGATGGCGAAGAAGTACGCGACGATGAGGATGCCGACACACCAGGCCAGGGCGGTCCAGATGCCGGAACCGACCGGCTGCTGTGCGAACAGGTCGCGGATGGTGTTGACGATCGAGGTCACCGGCTGGTGTTCGGCGAAGGCGCGCACCGGGCCGGGCATGGAATCGGTTGGCACGAATGCCGAGCTGATGAACGGCAGGAATATGAGCGGGTAGGAGAATGCGCCCGCACCGTCCGGGGTCTTCGCGGTGAGACCGGGGATGACGGCCAGCCACGTCAGCGCCATGGTGAACAGGAGCAGGATGCCGGCGACCGCGAGCCACGCCGCCAGTCCCGCACCGGAGCGGAAGCCCATGAGCAGGGCGACGAGCACGACGACCACGAGTGAGATCAGGTTGGCGACCAGCGAGGTCAGCACGTGCGCCCACAGGATGGACGACCGTGCGATCGGCATGGACTGGAATCGCTCGACGATGCCGTTCTTCATATCCATGAAGAGCCGGTATGCGGTGTAGGAGATGCCCGAGGCGATTGTCATGAGCAGAATGCCGGGCAGCAGGTAGGTCACATACGAATCCGACCCTGAGTCGATCGCGCCGCCGAACACGTAGACGAACAGCAGCATCATGGCGATCGGCGTGATCGCGGTAGTGATGATCGTGTCCACGCTGCGTGTGATGTGGCGCAGGGATCGTCCCAGCAGGTATCCGGTGTCTCCGAGGAAATGCGTGGTCATCGGTGTTCCTTACTCGTTGGAGCCGACACGGCGGAATCGCCCTTGCCGTTGTCACCGACGATGGCGAAGAAGACGTCCTCGAGGGTCGGCTGCTTCTCGACGTATTCGACCTTGGCGGGCGGGAGGAGTTGCTTGAGTTCGGCGAGGGTGCCGTTGACGATGATCCGACCCTCGTGCAGGATCGCGATCCGGTCGGCGAGCTGTTCGGCCTCGTCCAGATACTGCGTCGTGAGCAGCACCGTGGTGCCGTGCTCTGCGAGTTCCTTGACGGCCTGCCACACCTCGACGCGCGCCTGGGGGTCGAGCCCGGTCGTCGGCTCGTCGAGGAAGATGACCGGCGGATTCCCGATCAGGCTCATCGCGATATCGAGGCGACGGCGCATGCCACCCGAATACGTCGACACTTTCCGTGTGGCCGCGTCGGTCAGCGAGAAACGCTCGAGCAGGCCGTCCGCGATCGCGCCCGGGTTCGCGACGCGCCGCAAGTGCGCGATCAGCACGAGATTCTCACGCCCGCTGAGGATCTCGTCGACAGCTGCGAACTGCCCGGTGAGGCTGATGGACTCCCGCACCTGTGTCGGCTCAGTGGCGACGTCGAAGCCGTTGACGCCGGCCGTCCCCGCATCCGCCTTCAGCAGCGTGGACAGGATTTTCACGACCGTGGTCTTGCCCGCCCCGTTCGAGCCGAGCAATGCGAAAATGCTTCCCCGCGCCACCTCGAAGTCCACGCCGCGCAGCACATGGAGCTCCTTGTACGACTTCTCCAGACCTTGCACATGGATCGCCGGAGCCAGCTGTGTCGTCATCGAACGGCCTACCTTCCGGTTCCGGTGTCTTCGCCGGCGGCGCGCGCTATGGCGCGGAGCAGCCGTTCCCGTTCGCGGTTCTTCCACGAATCCTCTTGATAGTTCTGCGCGAACGCATCGATGAACTCGACGGGGTCCTCCCCGACGACCTCCTGGATCGGGGTTCGATCCGCCGCGCTCTGCTCGAACAGCTCGAGGAGGTCCTCGTATATCGACACGCCGCCCCCTGGACCCAAGACCAGCAGGTACCGCTCGAAAGCATCGACGGCCGTGCGATAGGACTCGGGAAGCTGTTTCGCGCGTGCCTTGTACTGCCGCCACCGCCGCTTCTCGCCGAGGTCGCCGATTACCTTTTCGATGAACATGGTTATTTGCCTCCTTCTTGGAGCTGTTCGAGCCGTTCGGAGAGGAAGCTCCAGGTCCTCCAGAACTCGTCGAGATATTCCTGTCCCTGCGCGTTGAGGGAATACACCTTGCGCGGCGGCCCCTTCTCCGACGGGATCTTCTCCACGTCGACCAGGCCCCTTTTCTCGATCCTGACCAGCAGGGCGTAGACGGTGCCCTCGGCGATGTCGGAGAAACCCTGCTCGCGCAGCCACGCCGTGATCTCGTAGCCGTACGCGGACCGCACAGCCAGGATCGCTAGGACGATGCCCTCGAGCGTGCCCTTGAGCATTTCCGTTATCTGCTTGCCCATGGACCACCTTCTTGTAGTACTCAGTGTCGCTGACTACTAGTAGATAGTAACACTGAATAGTGAAGACACAAGACTGCCAGTGGCGGCGGGAGATTCGGCCGGAGAAGTCGGGGTTCGGTAGTAATGGCGCACGGAACAGCTATGTTTCGGTCCGGAAGCCGACTCCGTTCCGAGGCGAGGACGGCACCACCTGCGTGCTCGGCTACGCCGCGACCAAGGCCGCATTGATCAGGTATGGCGCTCCCGGCCGCGCGCGAGTTCGCCGGTCACGGCGAACACTTTGCTTGCTCGGTCGGTGTAGCCACGAACATCGCCCTGGTAGCCGGTCGGCTACCAGGGCGAGGGCTACTGTCATCTACTTCGGTTCGCAGTGCGGTAGGCCCGGGTGCGTCGCCCATCGGTTCCTGAACGCTGTGCCTTCTTCCCGAATCTCCGCCGACTGGGCAAACCCGAAGAGTTCGCACCTCAACCTTCGACGGCGGGATACCGCCATCATCATGGCGACCTCAGACCAACCTCAGAACCATCGGGTGAGTTCCTCGGAGATCCGCCAGAGGCGCTCGGCATTGTCCGGGTCGAGTGCGTAGGGCGCGACCCCACCGGTGTGGCCGGCACGTTCACTGACCTGGGGGGCTGGAGCGCAGTCCTCGTAGTAGCGGCCCGTAACGCCCTCCACCTGAGGGCTGGCGGCGAGCAACACCGAGGTCGCGGCACCTTGCTCGACGGTCTTGACCGGCGGCAGCGCCAGTTCGGTCTGTTCGCCGAAGGCCTCGAGATCGCCGGGGCTCATATGTCGCGCGAGTGCGGTGCTGGCGACGTTGCCCGGCATGAGCGCATTAACAGTGATGCCGTCGTCGGCCCAGCGCTGTGCGGCGCCGACGGCGAACAAAATGTTGGCTGACTTGGACTGACCGTAGGACGTCCACCGGTCGTAGGGACGGAACCGGTAATGCAGGTCGTCGAAGACTACTGGGGAGAACAGGTGTCCGATCGAGGCGACGGACACCACTCGGGCACCATCGGCGTCGGCCAGCCACCGGTGCAGGCCGCTACCCAATGCGAAATGACCGAGATGGTTGGTAGCGAATTGCATTTCATACCCGGCCGGGGTGCGGGTCAGCTGTGGCAGGGCCATGACGCCTGCGTTGTTGACCAGGATGTGCAGTGGCCCGGCCCAGGCCTGCCCGAAATCGGCTACCGACACCGGGTCGGATAGATCCAGCCGGGCCGCGTACACCGCACCCGCCCCGGTCGGCAGCTTCTCGGCGATTTCGTCTGCGACTTTCCTACCGGCGTCGAGCTTTCGCACGGCCAGGGTGACCTCGGCGCCGGCCGAGGCCAGTGCACGGGCCGTTTCAGTGCCAATTCCCGAGCTCGCGCCGGTGACGATGGCACGCCGGCCATGAAGATCGACGTCGGCGACGATCTCGGCCGCTGTGGTCGTGGCGCCGTATGCGGTAGTGGACATCGTGAACTCCTTCCGTGTGGACCAGGTCAGTGGTTGCTTCGGCTTCCGTCCAGAACGCTGTCGCCATACGGTCCAATCGTCACCCACACCAGGGCCGCAGTCGATGAACAAGTCGCCGGATGGGCTCGCCCGCGTCGACGGCGGATCATCGGTCGTCGGGATCGAGGGCAAGGAAGGTGGCACCGGCGGCGGCGCCGGCGATGAGTTGGGCAGCGAGGTACACCCACAGCGTCGGCCACGTGAATATTCCCATCACGGCCGCGCCGATCGAGACCGCCGGATTGAACGCTCCGCCGGAGATCGCGCCGACCGCGAATGCCCCTGCCATCACGGTGAATCCGATCGCCAGCCCGTAGAACGAGTTGTCCGGATGGCTCTTGCTGGTCGCGACGTTGAGCACGACGTAGCACAGCGCGAAGGTGAACAGCAGCTCGACGACGAACGCGGCCCCGATGGTGTGGTGGTTGAGGGTCAGCAGCGTCGGGGCTGCGGGCTGCGCGGGATCCACGACAGCACGCACCAGCGCCGCGGCCAGTAGTCCGGCAACCAGCTGTACGATCCAGTATCGGACGGCATCGCGCGGGGTGATCCGATGCCGCAGCAGCACCGCCAGCGTCACCGCCGGGTTGTAGTGCCCACCGGACACGTGCCCGCCGGCGTAGATCATCACCATCAGCACCGCGCCGATTGCCAGTGGTGCGAGCGGGCTGCCGCTGCGGACGCTGGTTCCGACTGTGAAGACCAGGAAGAATGTCCCGATCAGCTCGACGACGTACTTCGCAGCGGTCCGGCGGGCAGCTGTCGCCCCATGTGGTTCAGCGGCGGTCTCTTCGAATGTGACCATGTCGCGACTCCTCGGATTGCCCTCTGGGACTTCCAGAGTCGCTGTCACGCGAGCTCGTGTCGTCGGTGCTGACATCCATCCGTGCTCCCCGCCAGTACCACTCTGTGGATGGCGGGTAGCTGTAATCGGCCCGGGTTGCGCTCGACACGCCCACGTCCGATGCACCCGAACAGACGGTCACCGCCCGGTGCGGTGATCACCGTCCTCGACCCGCGCTGATCCGATCCGTACCTCCGCCCCGGAGCAGATCACGGATGGCGTGGGACGACAGTTCCGATTTGGGCAGGAATCCCACAGCCGGGCTCTCCGCGATCATGTCGGCGAAGTCCTGCTGGGCGTGGGTGGAGATCAGAATCACCGGCACGCTCGGACCGAGCCGCTTGGCGAGTTCGAAACCGCTCTCCGCACCGAGATCGATGTCGGCCAGCACGACACCGGGCGCAAGTTCCTCGACGCGCCGCAGCGCCTCGGCGCCGCTGGACGCCACGCCGACGACCGAGATCCCCTGCTGTTCCAGCAGGTTGCGAGCGGCCTCGAGGAAGTGTCGGCTGTCGTCGACAATCAGGCAGCGCAACAGCCCAACGCGCGACATCATGACCGCAGTCTGCCCGAGTTGGTGACAGCTGTGCATTACCGCTACCCGGAAATCCCCGCACCACCGTGGTGTCTTGCCGTGCCCGAGCGGGGGCATGTCCAGCTACCGGGAAGGCCGGATTTCTGTTGGCGGGAATTGCCGATGGGCGCTGGCCACGGCGACAAGCGTCCGCCGGAGCACAACAGTAGGCACCAACACCCCTACGGAGATTCGGAGAGCGATATGAAGACAACCATTTTGGGAAGAAGCGGACTGCACGTTTCCCGAATTGCCTTCGGCACTTGGCAACTCGGCGGCGAGTGGGGCCGGTTCGACGAGGACGCCGCGATCACGGCCATCCGGCGCGCCCGCGATCTCGGTGTCAACTTCTTCGATACCGCGCAGGCGTACGGCTTCGGCGCGTCCGAACGGATCCTGGCCAGGGCGCTGGGCCGCGAACTCACAAGCGCCCGTGACGAACTCGTGATCGCTACGAAGGGCGGCCTGCGCCGAACCGATACCGGCCTGGTCCGCGACGCGAGCCCCGGCTGGTTGCGCAAGGGAGTGGACGCCAGCCTGGCGGCGCTCGGCGTCGACCACATCGACCTCTACCAGGTGCATTGGCCGGATCCGACCGTACCGGCCGCCGAGACGGCGGGCGCACTGGGCGACCTCGTCGCCGCGGGCAAGATCCGCCACATCGGGGTCTCGAACTACAGCCCGGCGCAGATTGCGGAATTCTCCGCCGTACTGCCGGTGGAGACGGTGCAACCGCCGTACCACCTGTTCCGGCGTGACGTCGAGGACGACCTGCTGCCGTACTGCCGGGTTCAGAACATCGGTGTGCTGATCTACGGGCCGTTGGCACATGGCTTGCTGACCGGAACGCTGCGTGAGGATACGACGTTCGCCGATGACGACTGGCGCAGCACGAGCCCCGACTTCACCGGCGAGGTCTACCAGCAAAATCTGACAGCCCTGCGGGGACTGGAGAAGTTTGCCGCCGACCGCAATATCACGGTCGGCCAATTGGCGATCGCCTGGACCTTGGCGAACCCTGCCGTGCACGTCGCGATCGTCGGCGCCCGGCGTGTCGACCATATCCAAGACAGCCTCGGCGCCGCGGATGTCGTGCTCGGCGATACCGATTTGGAGGAGATCGACAAGATCATGGTACGGGCCAGGCCGATTGCCGGGCCGTCTCCGGAGAGTGTGTGATCGCCGAGCGTCCGCGGAATGGCGGCTGCCGCCAGGGAGCATGGCGTTGACATCGCCTCGGTGGTCAACAGCGCGTACGCCGGACGACGAAGTCAGGTATGGCTCGGCCATAGCCGGATAGGCGCCGATGACCGGTCATCCGCATGGTGTGTGCTGCACGGCTACGATTGAGATCGAATTTCGAGGACCTCGTCCGAACTCATCGGCGATCGGTGTGAGCGCTGGGTCATGAAGTGGAAACGGTCTGGGGCGCGCGGATGGCCAGCATCCACGCCAGGTGCGATGTCCACATGCCGCCGTAGCGATACGGAATCCGTCTCCCTGCGTGCACGGTTGCTTGCGATGTCGATGCGTCCAGCGGCCCCGCCGCTGCTACTGGGGGTCGCGGTGGCTGCGTTGTGCATTGCGGCGGAGTCGGTTCTCATCATCTGGCTCGAGCATGTCGCCCCGGGCGACGCTTTCGGTGTCGTCTATCTGCTGGGCGTGCTGGTGGTCTCGACTGTATGGGGACTCGGGCTGGCGGTGGCGACATCGGTCGCCAGTGCCATTGCCTTCGACTATTTCCGCAACTGGCCCGCGGATTTCGTTCCGACTGCGGCCCAGAACGGCGTCGCCATCGCGGTCTTCCTCTGCGTGGCACTGCTGGCCAATACCCTTGCGGCACTGGCCCGATCGCATGCGGCCGAGGCAAATCGCCGCCGTCGGGCCGCCGATCTCATTTCCGAACAACAAGCCGCGTTGCGGCGGGTTGCCACTCTGGTCGCGCGCGGTGCGGCAGCGTCGGAGGTGTTCGCTGCGGTGGCGGAGGAGTCGGCCAGGTGTCTGGGCGTGGTCAACGCGGCCCTGCTCCGCTACGAACCCGATGGTTCGGGCAGGTTCGTCGCGGCACGCGACGAACCTGGATTGCCCAAGATGCCGGTCGGTGAGCGGCTCACGCTCGAGGGCGAGAACATCGCGGCGATGGTGCTGCACACCGGAGCCACCGCTCGGATGGACAGCCACGACCATGCGACCGGCTCGGCCGCCGCCCGCATCCGTGCGCTGGGTCTGCGCTCGGGGGTCGGAGCGCCGATCGTCGTCGACGGCCACCTGTGGGGCGCGATCGTCGCGGGATCGTCGCGCCGCGAGCCGCTGCCGTCCGACACCGAGCAACGCCTCGCCGAATTCGCGGACCTGGTCGCGACCGCGATCGCGAACGCCGAGGCCCGGGCCGAACTCACCGCATCGCGCGCCCGCATCGTCGCGGCTGCCGACGAGACACGGCGCCGCATCGAACGCGATCTGCACGATGGGGCACAACAGCGCCTCGTTTCGCTGGGACTCGCGCTCCGCACGGTAGAGGCGTCGGTGCCACCCGAGCTGACCACGCTCGAAGCGCAACTCTCCGACATAGTGCAGGGCCTGGTCGGCGTCTCGGACGAACTCCGCGAGATCTCACGCGGGATCCATCCGGCGATCCTGTCGAAAGGCGGACTCGGCCCGGCGCTCAAGGCACTCGCCCGCCGCTGCACGGTACCGGTCGATCTCGATCTCGACCTCGACCCGCGCCTACCAAAATCCACCGAAATAGCCGCGTATTACATTGCGGCAGAGGCACTGACGAACACGGCCAAACATGCGCAGGCCACCGAGGTGACCGTGCGCGCCAACACCGATGGCAACACGCTCCAACTCTCGATCCGCGACGACGGAATCGGCGGCGCCGACCCAGCCAAGGGATCCGGATTGATCGGTTTGCGAGACCGCATCGAAGCCCTCGGGGGCCGGATGGATATTGCCAGTCATGCCGGAGCGGGGACGTCGCTGCACGCCATGATCCCGTACACCGTCGCATGACTCGTTCTCAGCGGGCTTTCAGCGACGGTTGGCCACACTGACGGCCGGTGCCACTCGGTGGCCGGAATTCGAGGAGAACGGCTACGTCGACGATCAATGGTTTGCCCGCCCACATACTCCTGGTGCACGCCATCGTTGTGTTCGTGCCGCTGACCGCGCTGCTGTTGGTGCTGTCGGCCGTGTGGCCGGTGATCCGCCGGCGGATGATCTGGTTTGTCGTGGTGCTCGCCGCGGTCACCCTGGTGCTGACGCCGGTGACCACCGACGCGGGTGAATGGCTGGAGAAGCGGGTGGGGCGGTCGCCGGCGCTACATACCCACACCCACCTGGGCGACACTCTGCTCTACTTCGTGCTGCCCATGCTGGTGGCCACCGGGCTGCTGGTGGCCGTCCATCTCCGGGAGCGGCGCAGCAAGCCGGTGGCTCGCGCGGTGGTGGTCGCAGTTGCGGTCCTGGCCGTCGCCAGCGGCGTCGCGGCCACCGTGCAGGTGTATCGGATCGGGGATTCCGGCGCCCGGGCAACCTGGGGCGACCGTAACCAAACGGTGCAGACGCAGCCGACCTCGCGGTAGATCCTGGCAATGTCTGGTTTCGCTCCGGCTGCAAGCGCTGCTGGCACAGGCGCCGGTGCCACCCAACTGGATGGCCCAAGAACCAATTGGCCAGCGTCGTGTCCGCAAGGTTCGGCACGCGTCCGAGTGGATCCTCGGCAAGTACTCGGCGACGACTCGCCCGCGCTGACCCGAGAGCGCGTCATAGCGCTCGCTGATCATCAAATACTCAGTGCTGCAACAGGAATCGGCGTCTGCCTCGCGGCGCTACGCAACTCCCATCTCTGATCGAGGCGCGGTCGCACGGGACGGCTCTCAGTAGAAAGATGAACCGCAAACGGCTGCCGTCCAGGGCTGGCCGCAGTCGCCATACCAGCGGTGATCCCAGCCGCCGTGACCCCAGCCGCCGTGACCCCAGCCGCCATGAAAGCCGCTGCCGTGAAAGCCGCCGCCGTGACCGGCCGCCCCACCACGGGCGGCCACGACTCCCGGGGTGGCGATAACGGCCGCCGGAGCCGAAACGGGATCGGCTTGGGCCGTCGGCGCGGCTACGATAGCTATTGCTGCCGCTCCCACCGCCAACACCGGTGTGATGTAGTTTCTGATTCGCATGGTTGCGCTCCCTTCAATGGCCTGTATGGACACATTTAGAATCGCGCTCCAGCGAGCCCACGTCGCCACGGCTGACACCCATCCATGCTTCCCGCCAGCCGATATTCCTACCTGCATGCCACCAGCAACCGCGTTGCCGTGGGCAGGTCCCGCAGACTGTTCGGCTGACGGCCGCCCACATCAACAAGCTGATCGACTCGCTGGGCGACATGGCGGCAGTCCTCAACGCAGGCGCACTCCAGGACAACGCGGCGTAGCGGCGACTGCCCAGTGCTGGGTCGGTGCCGACCGTCGCCGGGTGGGTTGAAAGGTTCCCTCGGCCGTGATCGAATTGGAGCACGACGGGATGGTTGGTCGTGGCAGATGCTGGACTGCTTCGCGGTGTCGATCCGCAGGCTGCCACGGGGTAGACGGTGCTCACGACTCTCGAGAAACACCCGTTGTGTTTGTAGCTATTTCGGTCTCGACACGAGCACTGGACTTGTGCTCGCCGCCTGCACGCGGCCGGGTTGTCCGCGGTGCCGTATATGACACCGACCGACGACTTGGCTCACCAACTGCCTTCGGCGAGGTGGAGCCAGGTTCAGCCACCGATTACGCGGCCCACGACCGCCACGCCCGCCGACGACGCACAACGCTCCGATGGGGGCTGCGGCTCTATGTCTGTGGAAGAGGAGAAAGATGTCTGAGCCGAACTACACAACCGATGCCGCCGGAATTCCGGCACCGAGCGATGACCATTCCTTGACAGTTGGCCCGGATGGCCCGATCCTCCTGAACGACGCGTATCTGATCGAAAAGATGGCGGCGTTCAATCGTGAGCGCCTGCCGGAACGGCAACCGCATGCTAAAGGCGGCGGGGCGTTCGGCACGTTCGAAGTGACCCACGATGTCAGTGCCTACACCAAGGCCGCTGTGTTCCAGCCCGGCAAGCGAACGGAAGTGCTGGTGCGGTTTTCCGCGGTCGCCGGTGAACAGGGGTATCCCGACACCGTGCGGGATCTGCGTGGGTTCGCCGTGAGGTTCTACACCGAGCAGGGCAATTTCGATCTGGTCGGCAATAACACA
>NZ_JBEXLC010000068.1:0-46337 GCF_040609795.1 Nocardia sp. NPDC004604 | reverse complement strand
CGCGATGCTGAATCTTCGGGGCCGCGAACCCGCCGCGCCGCAGGCGCGGCAAATCAGACAGAGACACGCCGCATGGAGGTGCCGGAATACGACACGGCGGGTGCGGCAATTGAAGTCTGTCGGTGCCATCGCCTACGGTTTCGCGGCATGCGGATGCTGCACACCTCGGACTGGCACATCGGGCGCACATTCCATGGGGTCGATCTGCTCGCGGATCAGGCCGCCGCGCTCGCCGCCATTGCCGAATTGGTGGCCGCGGAATCCGTTGACGTGGTCGTGCTGCCGGGGGACGTATACGACCGGTCCATTCCCAGTGCCGACGCGATCGCGGTGTGTATCCAGGGTTTCGAGGCCATTCGCGCGGCCGGGGCACAGATCATCGCGACTTCCGGCAATCACGATTCACCGACGCGGCTCGGTGCGGGGGCGAGTTTCGCGGCGGCGGGAGGGCTGCATCTGCGCACCACGGTCGCCGATGCCGATCGGCCGGTGCTGCTATCCGATGCACACGGTGCGATCGCCTTTTACGGCATCCCGTATCTGGAGCCGGAGATCACTCGCGCCGAACTCGGTGTGCCACAAGCACGTTCGCATGCGCAGATCCTGGATGCGGCGATGCGCCGGATCCGGGCCGATATCGCCGAACGGCCGGACACTCGCACGGTGGTGCTCGCGCACGCCTTCGTGGTCGGTGGCGAGGCGACCGGTTCCGAGCGTTCGATCTCGGTCGGCGGCGTGGAGACGGTGCCGCTGTCGGCGTTCGATGGTATCGACTATGTGGCGCTCGGGCATCTGCATTCGCCGCAGACGCTGTCGGGGTCGGTGCGCTATTCCGGCTCCCCGCTGCCGTATTCGTTCGCCGAGACCGCACATCGCAAGGCGGTATGGCTGGTCGATCTGGATGCCACCGGCCTGGGCTCGGTGCAGCGCCGCGATCTTCCGCTTGTGCGCGGCCTGAGCCGCCTCACCGGCACCCTCGACGAATTGCTCACTGCCGCCGCCTATTCCGAGGCGGAGCAACACTACGTCTCGGCGACGCTGACCGACTATGCCCGCCCCGTCGATGCCATGCGCAAACTGCGGGAGCGGTTCCCGCATGCGGTGCACGTGGAATGGTCACGCCCGGAAGGCAATCCGGAATTGCGCTACCGTGAGCGCGTGCACGGCCGCCGCGATACCGAAGTAGCGCAGAGCTTCCTCGCCGATGTCCGCGGCGAACCCTCCGCAGGCGAAATGGCTTGGCTGGAACGAGCGCTCGCCGCGGCTGTCGCCGAACCGGAACGGGTCGTTGCCGCGGTGGAAACCCTGGCCGGGGAACTGTCCGCATGAGCGGCCGTCAGTCGAGGCTGGGCGCTGCATGAGGCTGCACCGGCTGGAGATGACCGCGTTCGGGCCATTTGCCGACACCACGGTTGTCGACTTCGACGCGCTCGGCGCGGATGGGCTGTTTCTGCTGCACGGTCAGACGGGGGCGGGCAAGACGACGGTGCTCGATGCGATCGCGTTCGCGCTGTACGGCAGTGTGCCGGGCGCGCGCGGCGAGAGTAAGCGGCTGCATTCCGATCATGCCGACGAGCAGACGCCGCCGCGCGTGGTGCTGGAAGCGACACTGGGGGGCCGACGCGTGCGGCTGACCCGCTCGCCGGAATTCCAGCGGCCGAGTAGGCGGGCCAAGAGCGGCTGGGTGAAGGAGAATGCCGCCGCGACGTTGGAATGGTTGGACGGGCGCGGCGCGAACCTGGCTCGTCTGTCCGATATCGGGGACGAGATCATCCGGCTGCTCGGCATGAGCGCGGACCAGTTCTTCCAAGTCGTGCTGCTGCCGCAGGGGGATTTCGCGCGGTTCCTGCGCGCGGAGAACGAGGATCGGGAGAAGCTGCTCGAAAAGCTCTTCGACACCGAGCGATTCGGCAGTGCCGAGCAGTGGCTGGCCGATAAGCGGCGGGCCTCGGCCGCCGATGTCGAATCGCGCAAGCAGGGCATCGATCGGTTGATCGCACAGGTCGCGGTGGCCGCGGGGGAGACGGCGGCGGAATCGGTCGGACCGCTGGAGGCGGTCGGCTGGTCCCAGGACCTGCTCGCGACCGCACGTGCTGCCCTCGCCACGACGGCCGCGGAAGCCGAACGCTGCCAACAGGAATCGGTGCGCACCAGATCCCTTGCCGAGGAACAGCGCCGCCTGCACGAGCTGCGCCGCCGGATGACCGTCGCCCGCGAACGGCTCGACGAATACGCGGCCGCGGCCGACCACCGCGCCGACCTGCAGGCCGAACTCGAACTTGCGCGTCGCGCCGCACCGGTCGCCGAGGCGATCGATGCGGCGCGCGCCGCGGTCATGCGGGCCAGGCGCAAGACGGACGAAGCGCAACGCATTGCGGCACGATTGGCCGCACTGCTCGCCGAACCCGCTGGTGCCGATATCGCGGGCATCGAGCTGATCGCGGTCGAGCCGGGTCCGGACGGTGCGCCGACCGTCGCCGTGGCCGCCGATGTCGATGCGGCCATTCGACGGTGGAGCGCACAGATCGGCGCGCTCGACGAGGTGAGCGCCGACGCAACGACCGCGACCCGGCTCACCTCGGAACTGGCAACGCTGCGCGACGAGGACGTCGCACTGACCGGTCGAGTGGACAAACTGAACCGGCTGCGTCAGCAACTGCCCCGATCGATCGCCACCATCGAGGCCAGGCTGCACGAAACCACCGAGGCCGCAGCCGCACTGCCCGCGCTGACCGCCGAATGCGAACGGCTGCAAACTGCAGCGGCGGCGGCCGTCGAACTTGCCAGTCGCAATTCAACTCTCGACCACGCCCGCATCGAGTTCGAATCCGCCCGCGCCGCACACCTCGACGCCAAGGAACGGGTGCTCGAACTACGCGAGCGCAGGCTGGCCGGTATGGCCGCCGAACTCGCCGGTCAATTGACCGACGGACTGCCCTGCACGGTCTGCGGATCTGCCGATCACCCCGCACCGGCCCGCCCGACGCAGAGCGCGGTATCGAAGGAGACCGAGGACGCGGCCGCCGCCAGCGAACGCGCGGCCGAGGACGCCCGCGACCGGGTGCTGGCGCGCATTACCGGTCTGGAACGCGAAATCGAGGCGCTCATCGCCCGCGGCGGCGATGCCGACCGCGTCGAACTGGCCGCCGCCCTGCGCGCCGCCACCGACCGCTACCAGGACGCCGCCGAACTCGCTGCCCTTTCGGACAGTCTCACCGCCGAACTGACCCGCCTGCGCACCGACGAAACCCGCCTGCACGACGAACTGCGCGAATCCGATACCCGGCGCAGCACTGTCACGACTCGCATCGCCGCGGCGACCGCCCGTCTCAGCGAACTCACCGACCGCCTGCGCGCCGCCGCGGGCGCCGATGAAACCATCGACCGCCGCCGCGGCCGACTCGATACGCTGATCGGCGATGCGACCGCCTTGCGCGACGCCCGCAATGATGCCTCGGCCGCCGCGGAACAAGTCACCGTCATTGCCGACCGCGTCGAAAGTCTCGCGCTGGGTGCGGGTTTCATCGTCGAGCAGGTCAATGGCGAAGTAGACGCACCAGAACGGGACGATGTCGCCCGGTTGACCGCCTATGCCCGAGTGGTCACCGCCGCATCGCGAACCCCGCAGCGGCAGCACGATATCGAGGCGGAACTGGTCGCCGCCGACCGCGCCCGCGCACATGCCGAGGCCATCCTGGCCGAACCGGAGATCCAGGCCGCGGCCTCGACCGAACCCGGCGATCTCGACGAGCTGGCAGCCGCGGTGGCTGCCGCACAGGCCCAGCTGAATACCGCCGTCGCCGCCGATGCCGAGGCAACTCGCCGGGTGCACCTCCTGGCGGACTTGGGCGGACAGCTGTGGGCCGCGGTGGACCGTATCGCCCCGGTGCAGCGCGCCCACGAGGAACTGGCCGGGCTCGCGGAGGTGGTGGCGGGGCGCGGCGAGAACAACCGCCGAATGTCGCTGCGTTCCTATGTGCTCGCCGCCCGGCTGGAGGAGGTGGCGCTGGCGGGCTCGGTTCGGCTGCGCCGAATGTCGGGCGGGCGCTACGAATTCGTACACTCCGACAAGGCGGGTCCACGCGGCCGACGCGGCGGCCTCGGCCTCGATATCCGCGACGACTACACCGGCGCCATCCGCCCCGCCAAAACCCTCTCCGGCGGCGAAACCTTCATGGCCGCACTGTCATTGGCCCTCGGCCTCGCCGACACCGTCGCGGCCGAATCCGGCGGCGTGGTCCTCGACACCATCTTCATCGACGAGGGCTTCGGTGGTCTGGACGCCGATACCCTCGACGCGGTCATGGGCGTCCTCGACGAACTCCGCGCGGGCGGGCGGGTGGTCGGCCTGGTCAGCCATGTCGATGAAATGCGCCAGCGCATCCCGAGCCGCCTGCACGTCATCCGTGGCCGGGCAGGCTCGCAACTGCGCACCACCGTCGCCTGAGCCGACCGCGTCGCTACCCGGCGGCGCCGAACAAGACCACTCGACCGCTCGGTCGCTCGCCGGGAGATCGCCCGGCCCGATACATGTTGGTTCGGGCGTCTTGTCTCGATGCTTCCCGAGCTTCCCGAGCTTCCCGAGCTTCCCGAGCTTCCCGAGCCTCCCGGAACCGGTCCGGTGTTGCCGTCCATACGCTGTCCCGGTTCCGATTCGACCGAGACAGTCGGACCTCTTCCAGGAGTATCTGGCGGCGACGCGGTCGACTGGATCAGCTCCTGCAACGGATCGTCCGCGCATACCATGGGGGTTTATGGCAGATTTCCGCTAGCGCTCGGTGCGGGTTACTGACATTGTGGATTGGGTGACGATCACGGCTTTGGATTTCGAGCGCTGCTATCGGGCGGTGTCGACCCGGGATTCCCGATTCGACGGCCAGTTCTTCACCGCTGTGCGGACTACCGGAATCTATTGCCGCCCTTCATGTCCGGCGATCACGCCGAAGCCGACGAATGTGACGTTCCTGCCGACGGCCGCGGCCGCGCAGCAGGCCGGATACCGGGCCTGCCGCCGCTGTCTACCCGATGCCGCACCCGGATCGCCGCTCTGGAACACCCGCGCCGATCTGGCCGCGCGGGCTATGCGGCTCATCGGCGACGGCGTTATCGAGCGCGGCGGCGTGCCCGCCTTGGCCGCCACCCTCGGCTATTCACAACGCCAGTTGACCAGGGTGCTCACCACCGAACTCGGCGCCGGTCCGCTGGCACTGGCCAGGGCGCATCGCGCGCACACCGCGCGGCTGCTCATCCAGACCACGAATATGCCGATGTCCGATATCGCCTTCGCGGCGGGATTCGCCAGCATTCGCCAGTTCAACGACACCGTCCGCGAGGTATTCGCGGTCAGCCCCACCACCATGCGCACCGAGGCACAGCGGTTGACCCGCTCGGGAAATCCCGTCGTGGCCGCCGCCAACGGTTCGCTGGCGCTGCGCCTGCCATTTCGGGAACCGCTGGACCGGGGCTGGCTGGAGTGGTTTCTCTCCGCACACGTGTCACCGGGCATGGAGCTGTGGGAGGGCCGCGCCTACACCCGCAGTCTGCGCACCCCGCACGGGCATGCGATAGCGCGACTGAGTTTCCAGCGCGATCATGTCCGCGCCGAACTGTCCCTGCACGATATGCGTGATCTCGCGCCGACCGTCGCGCGACTGCGGCGCCTGCTGGATCTGGACGCCGACCCGGTCGGCATCGATGAGGCGCTCGGTGTGGTGCCAGCCGATACCGATGTCGTCGTGACATCGGCGCGGGATCTCCCGGATGCCGGTGCGGCACCGGCCGACCATCCCTTCAATGTCGGCGCGATCACCGCCCGCCGCGCCACCGCTCGTCCGCAGTTCACTCCGGGTATCCGGGTGCCCGGCTGCCTCGATGGCCCGGAGTTGTTATTGCGCACCATGATCGGACAGCAGATCTCGGTAGCCGCGGCCGCGACCCATACCGCCCGGCTGGTCGAGGCGCTGGGCGAGCCGATCGACGGACCGGTATCACGGCTGTTCCCCACCCCGGCCGCGATCGCCGAACGCGGGGCCGACGTGCTGACCGGTCCGGCGCGCCGGATCCGCTCGATTGTCGGCGTCGCCTCGACCCTCGCCTCCGGTGATCTGGTGCTGCACCAGGGCCGCACCGCCACCGACTTGCGCCGCGAACTGCTGGCCCTGGACGGCGTCGGACCGTGGACCGCTGACTACGTGACCATGCGGCTGCTGGCCGATCCGGATGTCCTGCTCGATACCGATCTCGTTGTCCGCCAAGGCGCCACCCTGCTCGGTGTCGACCTACCCGATACCGCGCGCTGGGCGCCGTGGCGCTCGTATCTGTCCATGCAGCTGTGGAAGGCCGCGCTAGCCGGTCGCAAAACCAGTCCGCCGAAGTCATCCGCGACGAAGTCGGTCGCCGCAGCGAAAGCGAAGACCGAATTGTGAATGCGCCAACCGATTTCGCGACCATGGATACACCGATCGGCCCGTTCACCGCATTGGTCGACGCCGAGGGCGCCGTACTGGCCTCCGGCTGGACCGCCGATGCCGAGAACCTGCGGCTGGTGATCCACCCGGGCCTGCGTCCGGACCAATTGCGCCGATGTGACGAACTCGGCGCGGTATCTCGGGCGATCGCCGCATACCACCGCGGCGAGCTGACCGCGATCGATACGATCGCGGTGCGCCAGCGATCCGGCGAATTCCTCATGCACGCATGGGAAGTGCTGCGCAAGATCCCCGCGGGCGCTCCGGTCACCTACACCGAATACGCCGCGATCTCCGGCCGTCCCGATGCCACCCGTGCCGCCGCGAATGCCTGCGCCCGCAATGCCGCGGCGCTGTTCGTGCCGTGCCAT
Source organism: Nocardia sp. NPDC004604 (assembly GCF_040609795.1). Taxonomy (NCBI): domain Bacteria; kingdom Bacillati; phylum Actinomycetota; class Actinomycetes; order Mycobacteriales; family Nocardiaceae; genus Nocardia; species Nocardia sp. NPDC004604. The sequence continues at coordinate 39,499 of NZ_JBEXLC010000068.1, read as the reverse complement.
CGGGTCCTGCGCATCGGCGGCGCGCTCGGCGGTTTCCGCTGGGGGCTGCCGGTCAAACGCTGGCTATTGGATCACGAAGGTGGCAAGACTCAGTTGACCATCGAATAGTCCCGCGCCGGCACGGGTTCGGGTCAGCAGCAGCGATTCTGCGGATTGTTATCGGCATCGGCATGGCGTCGACGCCAGTACTCGCGTTCGGACGGGATCTCACATCCGGGATGGTTGCGCTGCAGATGGCTCACATAGCGCTGGTAATCCTGTCCGCCGAGGACCGCGTTGAACCACGATCCGACGGCGCGAATCCTTATCGCACCGGCACTTCCGGCGCTCCGCAGACGCCGAATGACGGCCGGTCGAGGCGACCGGCCGTCACTGGGCTGCGCTGCTGCGGTCAATGTGCCGCTGGCCCCGCCGGTTCCGCCGTGGCGCTCTTGGCGTGTGCGGCGCCCGGCGCGCGGACCTGCCCCGATTCGATCAGGGCAGCCCATTCCTTCTGCACCGCCTTCTCTTCCGCAGTGGCGATGAAGCCGCGCGGTGCGAAGATCTTCGACGGTTCGTCCGGTGATTCGGTGCTCGGTCCGCCGCCCGCGCGCCAGGCGCGCAAGCACACCACGGCACCGACCACCGCGACGATCAACACCAGCACCGCGAAGATCACCGACAAGCTGCCCTGGATGAACGTGTTGCGCACGATCTTGTCCATATCGTCGGCATTCTTGGCGGGCGCCAACAGCTTTCCGGCGTCGCGGGCGGCACTGTAGTTACTGTGCTGCTTCCAGTATCCGAGCTTCGGATCGGCGGAGAAGATCTTCTGCCAGGATGCGGTCATCGTCACCGTCAGATCCCAGATCAGCGGCAGCGCCGGGATCCACGCCCACTTCACCAGGCCCTTCTTGATCAGAATGGTCAGCACAACGGTGAGCGCGATAGCGGCGAGCAGCTGGTTGGAGATGCCGAACAGCGGGTACAGCGTGTAGATGCCGCCCAGCGGATCGGTCACACCCATCAGCAGGACCGAACCCCAGGCCGCGACCACAATGGCCGAACACAGCCAGGCGCCGGGCCGCCACGACGGATCCTTGAACTTCTTCGCCGGACCACCGAGGTTGCCGAGCGAATCCGAGAGCATGAAGCGCGCGACGCGGGTACCCGCATCGATGGTGGTGAGGATGAACAGCGCCTCGAACATGATCGCGAAGTGGTACCAGAACGCCTTCAACCCGGAGCCACCGAGGAATTGCGACATCACCTGGGACATGCCGATCGCCAGCGTCGGCGCGCCACCGGTGCGCGAGATGATGCTGGTCTCGCCGACATCCTTGGCGGTCTGGGTGAGTTCACCGGCCGTTATCGGATCACCGCTCAGACCAAGGGAATTGGTGTAGGCGGCGGCCTTCTCCGCGGTGCCGCCGGTGAGCCCGGCGCCCGCGTTCATGGCGAAGTACAGGTGCTGGTCGATAATGCTCGCGGTAATGATCGCCATGATCGCGACGAACGACTCCATCAGCATGCCGCCGTAGCCGATCATCCGCGCATGCGACTGCTTCTCCAGCAGTTTGGGTGTGGTGCCGGAGGAGACGAGGGAGTGGAATCCCGACAGCGCGCCGCACGCGATGGTGATGAACAGGAACGGGAACAGACTGCCCGCGAAGGACGGACCGTTGCTATTGTGCGCGAACTGCGACACCGCGGGCGCCTTCAGCACCGGCATGGTGAATACGATGCCGAGGGCGAGCAGCCCGATGGTGCCGATCTTCATGAAGGTCGACAGGTAGTCGCGCGGTGCCAGCAGCATCCAGACCGGCAGCACCGAGGCGATGAAACCGTAGATGATCAGCAGCCAGGCGATGGTGGTGCCGGACAGGGTGAACAGATCACGACCCCAACCGGATTCGGATACCCAGCGTCCGGAGATGATCACGAACAGCAGCAGCACGAAGCCGACCAGCGAAACCTCGCCTACCCGGCCCGGCCGCAGGAACCGCAGATACAGGCCCATGAACAGCGCGATCGGAATGGTCATGCCGATGGAGAACACACCCCATGGGCTGCCGCCGTGCAGCGCACCGTCGGGACCCTTCACCGCGGCCAGCGCCTGCACGACAACGATGCCGAGCACCGCGAGCAGGATCATCATGATCACCAGTACGGCAATGATCGCGGCGACGCCGCCGATCGGGCCGAGTTCATCGCGGGCCATCTGCCCGAGGCTGCGACCGCGACGTTTGGACGAGGCCCAGAGCACGAGATAGTCCTGCACCGCACCGGCCAGGACCACGCCGACGATGATCCAGATCGTGCCTGGCAGATAACCCATCTGGGCGGCCAGAACCGGTCCGACCAGCGGACCGGCACCGGCGATGGCGGCGAAGTGATGCCCGAAGAGCACCCGCCGGTCCATCGGCATGTAGTCCGTGCCGTTCTCCATGGCCTCGGCGGGAGTGGCCACATCGTCGCGCGGCTTGACGATCTTGTATTCGATCAGCCTGGCGTAGAACTGGTAGGCGGTCACATACGTGCAGACCGCCGCGACCACGATCCATACCGCGTTGACGTTCTCACCGCGCGAGGTGGCGAGGACGGCCCAGGCGATCGCGCCGACGACCGCGATGGCCCCGAAGATCGCCTTCTTCCTTGGCGTGATCGGCGATCGATCGACCACCCCGACGGGCGGCAGATCGGGATCCGTCCGCAAATATTCGATTGTCGCCATCCGTCTTCTCTCCTGTAAAACGCGCAGGATGCTGCTCGAACTCGTGACAACGTATCCGATTGGTGACGCCGAACGCGGCCGTTTTCCTTCGGCTTTGGACAACGTTAAGTTTTGTTCGTGTGTCGGCCGTCACCTCGGTGTTGCCGAACGTATGCTGCCATGCGATTCCGCCAAGCTCCACATCCGCCTGGAGGAGGGCCGTTTTGCGCAGGCGCACGCTGCTCGGCTCGGTGCTGGCCGCGCCGCTGCTCGCCGCCACCGGCTGTGCATCCGATGACAACGCGCTGACCTTCTTCTTCCAGGCCAGGCCGGAGGAGGCGCGGGTCCGGCTGCGGATCATCGACGAATTTCAGAAGCGGCACCCGGACATCCGGATTCGCACCATCATGTCCGGGCCCGACCCACTGCAGCAGATGCTCACCTACTGCGCAGGCGGCAAATGTCCAGACGTCATGATGGCGTGGGAGCTGCTCTACGCCGGACTCGCCGAGCGTGGGGTGCTGCTGGATCTGCGCACCCTGCTCGATCGGGAGCCCGAATACACCGCGGCACTGCGCGCCGACAGCTACCCGACGCTGTACGACACGTTCACCTACGCCGGTGGGCAATACGCACTGCCGGAGCAGTGGTCCGGGGTATTCCTCTACTACAACCGGGAGCTGTTCGCCCGAGCCGGGCTCAGTGCACCGACTCGGTGGCGCGAGGCCTGGTCGTTCGATGAATTCCTGGATGCCACAAAGGCGCTCACGCACCGCGAGCCGTCCGGCCGGACCCGGCAGTGGGGCTTCGCCGATGCGTGGGTGCCGTACTTCTCGGCCGCCTGCTTCGGGATGAACAACGGGGCCGAGTGGTTCACGCCGTCGGTGAACCCGACCAGGACCGATCTCGGTGATCCCCGGTTTGTCGAGGGGTTCCAGTTCTATGCCGATCTGGCGGTGCGCCATCGGGTTGCGCCAAAAGTCGCGGACCAGCAGTCGGTTTCGGCGCCGGATCTGTTCCGGCGCGGCCGGGCGGCCATGGCGATGGGTGGACACTGGCTGTATTCCGAATTCGCCGGACACGATGATCTGCCCATCGATGTCACGGTGCTGCCGGTCGGTCCGCACGGGGGCCCGGGTTCGATTACCGATGTCGGCAGCACCGGGCTGTCCATCGCCGCGGACAGTCCGCGCATCGAACAGGCCTGGGAATTCGTCAAATTCGCGACCGGCCCGGTGGGGCAGGCCATTATCGCGTCCTCCGGACTATTCGTGCCCGTGCTGAAATCGGCGATGGGTTCACCCGGATTCGCAGCCGCCCATCGCGAGATACGCAACCTTCAGGTTTTCACGGAGGGGCCGGAGAATTCGCGTGCGCTACCGGTTACTCCCGTCTGGGGCAAGGTTTCCGCATTGCTGGAGCGCGGCGGCAACCGCGTGCTACGCGGCGCCGCCACCGCCGACTCCATCAGCGCCGCCCTGACCGCCGATATCGACACCCTCCTGGAATCCCCGTGACCCCAACACAACTGCGCGAATCGATCGGCATATGGCTGCGACAGACCGCACGAAGGCCGCGCCGCGGCGTGCCGCGGGAGCGGGGGCGGCTGGCGCGGCGGCGGGAGCGGGCGGGATGGGCGTTCGTGGCGCCGAATGTGGCCGCGGTGGTGGTGTTCTTGCTGTTTCCGCTCGCGGTTTCGCTGTATCTGAGTATGCAGTCGTGGGATCTGTTCAGTGCGCCGCGGTTCGTTGGGGTGGCGAACTATCGGCGGTTGTTCGCCTCGGATCCGTTGTTCCTCATCGCATTGCGCAATACCGCGGTGTTCACCGTGCTGACACTGGTGCCGACGGTGGTGATCGGGCTGGCGGTCGCGGCGGTGCTCAATCGGAAGTTGGCCGGTATCGGAATATTTCGGACCATCGTGTTCCTGCCATTGGTCGCCTCGACCGTCGCGATGGCGGTGGTGTGGCGCTTCATCTTCACCACCGATGACGGGCTGCTCAACATCATGCTCGGCTGGGTCGGCATCGATCCGCTGCCATGGCTGACCGATCCGGATTGGGCGCTGGTATCGCTGAGCATCGTGACCGTATGGAAGAGCGTGCCTTTCGCGACGGTCATCCTGCTCGCGGCGATGCAGGGGGTACCCGAGACGCTGTACGAGGCGGCGCGCATCGATGGGGCGGGGCCGCTGCGGCGGTTCTGGTCGGTCACGCTGCCCCTGGTTCGCGGGCCGCTGTCGTTCGTCTTCGTCATCACCATTATCAATTCGGTGCAGGCCTTCGATCAGGCATATGCGCTGACCGGGGGCAACGGCGGGCCGGAGACCGGGACCTATCTGCTCGGAATCATGCTGTTCCAGAACGCCTTCGGGTTCTACGAGGTCGGCTATGCGGCGGCGCTGGCGTGGGTGATCTTCGCGATTCTGCTGGTGCTGACGCTGTTGCAGTTGCGGTTCGCGCGGCGGGCGGAGGTGGAGTTATGAGTACGTCGGAGCTGGTGCGGCGCTCGCTTCCGGTGCGGTGCATCGGCAATACACCCGCTGCGGGCAGTGCGCGGCCAGCTCATGGACGGGTGCAGCGGGCCATTGCGCGCCGAACGGTGCGTGGGGTTCTCATCTACGTGGCCCTGATCGGCATTGCCTGGTGCGCGCTGGGGCCGATCCTGTGGGCGCTGTCGGGTTCGTTGAAGCGTGATGGCGAGATCACCGAGCCGACACTGATTCCCGCGCGTCCGCAGTGGTCCAACTACGGGAAGGTTTTCGAACTACTGCCGCTGGGGCGGATGCTGGCCAATACCGCTTGCTACGCACTGTGCGTCACGGCGGGGCAGGTGTTCTTCTGCTCGCTGGCCGGATATGCGTTCGCGCGCTTGCGATTTCGCGGACGAGATGTGTTGTTCCTGGCCTATCTCGGCACGCTGATGGTGCCGCTGACCGTGACCGTGATCCCGCAATTCCTGCTCATGCGCGCATTCGGCTGGGTGGACACGCCATGGGCGATGATCGTGCCCGGGCTGTTCGGCAGCGCATTCGGCACCTATCTGATGCGCCAGTTCTTCCGGACGCTGCCCGCCGAGCTCGAGGAGGCGGCGATCGTCGACGGCTGCACCACCTGGCAGGTGTTCTGGCGGGTGTTATTGCCGCACACCCGTCCCGCGCTCATGGTGCTGGGCGTGCTCACCTGGATCACCGTCTGGAACGACTTCCTGTGGCCGCTGATCATGATCCAACGCAACGACATTGCCACCGCCACTTTGGGTTTGGTTCGGCTACAGGGTCAGTACCACACGCAATGGCCGATTCTCATGGCTGCGGCAGTGGTGATTCTGCTGCCGTTGGTGGTGGTCTATGCGATCGCGCAACGTGCGTTCGTGCGCGGTATCGCGGCGTCCGGTCTCGGCGGTCGTTGACGGTCACGTCGGCCGCGGCCCATCGCCCTCCGCGACCGAACGCCGACACGCGCCTACTCGCCCCAGTAGGTACCGAAGCTCCAGAGGTTGCCCTCCGGATCGCGAACGGTGAAGCCGCGCGAACCGTAGTCCTCATCGCGCAGTCCGCGCACTACCTCTGCACCCGCGGCGACGGCGCGGTCGTGCAGGGCATCGGGGTCCTCGCAGACGAGATAGATCGAGTCGGTTCCCGGCCCCCGCTCACAGAACGGGTTATCGCCCTTGCCGATGGAACTGAACATAATGCCGCCGCCGAGCGGCCAGCGCAGCTGACCGTGCTCGATGAACGACGGATCGTCCTCCCTGGCGTAGAGCGCGGTCTCTTCGAAGCCGAATGCGCTGGTCAGAAAGGCAACTGCCGCGCGTGCGTCGGTGAAATTGAGGCACGGCCAGACGGCGGTGCGGGTCGCGGTGGAATGCGTTGGTGTCGTCATGGATCCAGCCTCACCCGCCGGACCCCGCCGGGTCTTGGACGGATGGAATTTCCTCCGCAAGCCATATGGTGGGGCTGCAGCCGGCCAGTTCGGCGAAATCGCGATTCAGGTGGGCCTGGTCGTAGTATCCGCAGGTCGCAGCCACCTGAGCGATCGTGACGTAGGACGGCGTGTGTCCGATCATGCGCCGGGCTCGTTCGAATCGGGCGATCCGGGCGGCGAGCTTCGGGCCTAGGCCGAACTCCGCGCCGAAGCGGCGGGCCAGATGCTGGCGGCTCCAGCCGATATCCTCGGCGAGCGAACCGATCTGCGCGGCACCGTCGGTATCGACCAAAGTCCGCCAAGCCCAAGTCAATTCGGGTGTCACCAAGCGGTCGTGGCAGGCCAGTGCGGTCAAGATCCGGTCGCAGGCGGCGAAGCGATCCGGCCAACTGGTCAGCTCCTGCAGTTGCTCCCACAGCTGACGCCCGACCGGCCCCGTCACCTCGGCGCATTCCACCGAGGTGTTCCACAGCGCACTCGCGGGCATTCCGAACAGGGCCCGGCTCCCGAGCGGCGTCAACTCGATGCCGATCCCCTCCTGATACCCGTTGTGTGCGATGACCGCCGAACTGGCCTGCAACCCGCTCAGCACACACCGGTAATCGGCTGGCGACTGCCGCGAATCGGTCTGTGCGACAACGTCAATGCTCGGCCCGATGGACACGATGAACGTCATATGCCGCGATGGCAGCCCCCGATGCAGTCCGGGCGCGAACCCGCACAGTCGATACCCGACGTACCCATCGATGAACGCCGCGAGCGCCGGTGCCGGACGTGCCGTCACCACTTCGGTGGTCGGCTCCACATCCGGAACGCTACGCCGCCCGGCCGCTATCGCAAGGCGAGTCAGTTGGCGACGTTGATGTGCTGGTGGATCGATCCCGGATCGGCCGCCAGGTCGAGCAGGCAGGCGGCGAGGTCTTCGCGGCTGATCCGGATGCCGAAGGTCACACTGCGCTCGATCGCCGTTCGGTAGGAACCCTGCGCCGGACGGTCGGTGAGCTGCGGTGCTCGGACAATGGTCCAATCCACCGCGCTGTCGCGCGTCGCCTGTTCGGCTCCGGCCATATCGTCGAGGCTGTGCCGCAGCAGCGGACGCAGAATGAGCGGTTTGACCACGAAGCGGGTGAACCAATCATCGCCCGTTCCAGCGACTCTTGCGCTATTGCTGATCAGGATCAGTCGCCGCACACCCACCGATGCCATGGCCTCGGTAATGGCGAGTGCGGAGTCGGTGGCCACGGATGTCGGTCCCTTTTCCCGCGATCCGATGGTGTCGAGCACCGTGTCGGCATCTCGGATCGTCGTGGCGATGTCATTGGGATTCATGACATCGGCCGTGATCACCCGCAGTCGTGGATGATCCGCGAGCGCGTGCTGACCTCGAACAACCGCGGTGACCTCATGTCCTGCCGCGAGCGCCTTGCGAACAAGATGTCCACCGGTGCGGCCGGTCGCTCCGAAGATCGTGAGTCGCATTTCCAGTCCTTCTGGTTGGTGAGTATTTACTAACCTATGATGGGTGAGTATTTACTAACCTGTCAACCCGGGAGGCTGCGTGGGCACGCGCGACCAGATCCTCGACGCCGCCGCGGAGATCATGCGCAATCGCGGCGTCGTCGAGGCGACGACCAAGGAGATCGCCAAGGCCGCTGGCTACTCCGAAGCCGCGCTCTACAAGCACTTCAGCGATAAGGAGGACCTCATCCTGAACGTCCTTCAGTACCGCATGCCCGGTCCCGCGGCCATTCGACCCGAGCCGGGCACCGGCACGGTCGAAGCCAATCTCGCCGCCTTCGCCCGCGCCGCGCTCACCTTCTACCAGCAGTCCCTACCCCTCCTCGGCGGCTTGCTGGCGCAGCCCAAACGTATGGCGGCGCACCGTGATTCGATGCGGCGGCACGGCGCGGGGCCGGGTCACGCCATCGCGGGCATCGCGGCCTACCTGCGGGCCGAACAGGAACTCGGACGCATCGACGCCGCCGCCGACGTCGACACAGCCGCCGCGCTCCTCGACGGCACCTGCTTCCATCAGGCATTCCTGCGGTTCTACGAGGAGGGGCCGGACGCGTCGGCTGCCTCATCCGAACTCGCCCACAGCCTGGCGCTAACGCTTGTTCGCGGGCTCGGGTCGTCGGCTGTCGACGGCGGAGGCCACGCGGAAAAGTAGCGGCTCTGGCGGGTGGTAGCGGGCAGTCGCCAGTGCCTCTCATGCGAGTGGAGCTTGCGGTGAGATATCGCACTTGGATGGGTAACGGCTGGGAGTTGTCATGGCGTCGGGCTACCTTTACCGCTCCTAAGGATTTTTGGAGGTGTGATGCGGCGGGTGCAATACCAGCGCAGCGGGGGTCCGGAAGTACTCGAGGTCGTATCGGCCGAGGTGCCGACGCCCGGCCCTGGTGAACTGCTGGTCCGGGTCGATGCGGTTGGTGTGACCCTGCCGGTGGTCCGCAAGGTGCGCGAACCGCGCGAGCCGATCGCGCTCGGCGGCGAGATCGCCGGTGAGGTGGTCGCGGTCGGGGATGGCGTGACCAGCTGCATGCCCGGCTACCGGGTGACCGGGATGGTCTTCGGCCACGGCTACGCCGACTATGCACTGCTTTCCGCCGCGATGGCCTCGCCGATCCCGGACGGCGCCTCGGCCGTCGATGCCGTCGCACTTGTCCGCAGCGGCTTGGTCGCACTCGGCGCGCTCGACGCCGCGAATCCGAAGCCCGGTGAATCGGCCCTGGTCACCGCCGCCGCCAGCGGTGTCGGCCACCTAGCCCTGCAGTTGGCGCGCGTGCGCGGCGCCGCTCGGGTGGTCGCCGCGGTCTCCGATATCGCCAAGGCCGACTTCCTGCGCGACCTCGGCGCCGACGAAGTGGTCGCCTACGATCACGAATCCTGGGGCGATCCAGTCGATTACGTCCTCGACGCGGTCGGCGGCGACCTCCTGACCCCGGCCATCGCGGCCCTGGCCCCCGGCGGCCGACTCGTCGCCTACAGCTCCGGTGGCGGCACCATCCAGGCCTACGACCTGCTCGTCGGCGCCAAATCGGTCATCGGCTTCCAATTGGCCCGCATCGCCCGCAACTCCCCGGACCTATACGAACACTGGCGCCAAGAACTCTGGCAATACTTCGCCTCCGGCCAACTCCGCCCCGCCGTCCACGCGGAGTTCCCCCTGGAAGAAGCCGCCGAGGCACACGCCGTCATCGAGTCCCGCTCGAACCTCGGCAAGGTCATCCTGATTCCCTGACGCCGATGCCGTCGCGCTCGCTGGGCCTGGGCCGCGCGAGAGCGAGCCCGCGGATTATCCGTGCCGAGCCGGCGGTTGGCAGCCGATGGCCTGCGGGCAGGACGAGCGGGTACGCCGCGTAGACTCTGTTCCTCGTGAGTCTCACCCTCGGAATCGTCGGCCTGCCCAACGTCGGAAAGTCGACGCTGTTCAATGCGCTGACCAAGAACGACGTGCTGGCGGCGAACTACCCGTTCGCGACCATCGAGCCGAACGTCGGGGTGGTGCCGCTGCCCGACCCGCGCCTGGGCAAGCTCGCCGAGATCTTCGGCTCTCAGCGCATCCTGCCCGCGGTGGTGTCGTTCGTCGATATCGCGGGCATCGTCAAGGGCGCCTCCGAGGGCGCCGGACTCGGCAATAAATTCCTCGCCAATATCCGCGAAGCCGACGCCATCTGCCAGGTGGTTCGGGTCTTCGCCGACGATGACGTGGTGCACGTCGACGGCCGGGTCGACCCGCTCGCCGATATCGAGGTGATCGAGACCGAGCTGATCATCGCCGATATGCAGACCCTGGAGAAGGCCATCCCGCGCCTGGAAAAGGAAGCCAAGGTCAAAAAGGACCGCAAGCCGCTGCTCGATGCGGCCAAGGCCGCCCAGGAAGTCCTCGACAGCGGCAAGACCCTCTTCTCCGCGCGCGCCCAGCTGGACGGCGAACTGCTGAAGGAACTTTCGCTGCTCACCACCAAGCCGTTCCTCTACGTCTTCAATGCCGACGAATCGGTGCTCACCGACGAAGCGAAGGTCGCCGAACTGAAAGCCGCAGTCGCACCGGCGGATGCGGTCTTCCTCGACGCCAAGGTCGAAGCCGAACTCCTGGAACTCGACGACGAATCCGCCCTGGAACTCCTCGAATCCATCGGCCAATCCGAACCCGGCCTGCACGCCCTGGCCCGCACCGGCTTCCACACCCTCGGCCTGCAGACCTACCTCACCGCCGGTCCAAAAGAGGCCCGCGCCTGGACAATCCACCAGGGCGACACCGCCCCCAAAGCCGCAGGCGTAATCCACACCGACTTCGAACGCGGCTTCATCAAGGCCGAAGTAGTCGCCTACGACGACCTGATCGCCGCCGGCTCCATGTCCGCCGCCAAGGCCGCAGGCAGGGTCCGCATGGAAGGCAAGGACTACGTCATGTCCGATGGCGACGTAGTCGAGTTCCGCTTCAACGTATAGGCGATATTCGTTCGTCGAACGCTGTTCAGCCCGCAGTGCTCGATGGCCAGGCCTGGTCGTCGACTGCGAGCCATGGTTCGCTGGCTGCGGAGGTGAGGGGGGCACCGGTGAATCCGTGTACGTCGCGGTGGAGATGGGACTGGTCGGCGTAACCGCTGTCGGCCGCCACCTGCGCGGGTGAGTGTCCCCGGACCAATCGGTGCATGGCATGGTCGAATCGCACCAGCATGGCGGCGCGCTTTGGCGTGAGGCCGATCTGCGTGCTGAAGCGTGACCATAGCCGTTGGCGGCTCCACCCGACCTCTGCGGCCAAGCGATCGACGCGGAATCGGCCTCGGCTGACGATGAGTTGGCGCCAAGCCCAAGCGACCTCCGGGTCGGCCCGGCGGTCGTCGCGCAACCGTGCCGACAGCGTCGTCTCGATCAGTGCGAATCGTTCACGCCAGCTGCACGTTTCGTGCAGGCGCTCACTCAGGCGCGTCGCGTCGCGACCCCACAGTTCGTCGAGTGCGACGATGTTCCCGGCCAATTCGGCGAGCGGGAATCCGAGGATGGCGGATGCGACCACCGGTGACAGGCGGACCTGTACGCACTCGATGGTTTGGACGCGCACCGGGGCTGCGTTGCTGGTCAGACCGAGGGCCAGGCTGCCCGAGTGGGTCCGGCCTGTCGAGTCGCGGACGTCGAAGCAATGGTCGCCGATGTTGACAGCTACCGTGACGGCCGGATGGGGAATGGCGCGCAGCTGAGCTGGGCCATCACCGTGAATACGGAATCCGGCCATGTCCACGCCGTGCAGCACCGGTATCCGCGGTGGTCGTGTGATCTCCCAAACCACACCGCGAGTATATGAGCTGTCCGGCATCGGCAGTCGATGCCGATCTCTGTCGCTGACATTTCTTCAAGACGTATCTCGTTGTCGCCCAGCAGGGTGGTGGTGTCACGGATCGACCGAAGGAGGACCCATGAATGACACCACCGCCGCCGTAACGCCGGGTCGGCGACGACGCATCGGGCTGATGATCGCTGCGGTGTCGGCCGCCCTGTTCGCGGGCAACGCGGCAGGTGTCGTGAGCGCCGCGCCGGGCGCTTCCCAAGAGCAGATGGTGCACCTTCCCGCTGGAGATATCCATGTCACCTCGAGCGGGGTGCCCAGCGCGGATGCGGTGGTGCTGTTGCACGGGCTGGCCGGATCGACCGCTTGGTGGGACCCGGTGATGCCCGCTCTGCAGAACCGATTCGTGGTGCGGATCGATCTGCTCGGACACGGCGAATCGGCCAAACCGGATACTGGTTACGGAATGGCCGAGCAGGCGAGCCGGGTCGGCGAGGTGCTCGACCGACTCGGCGTGCGCCACGCGATCGTCGTCGGACATTCCACCGGTGGCTATGTGGCGACCTCGTTGGCGGAACAGCGCCATGATCTGGTGACGGCGCTCGCGCTGATCGATACCGGTTCACGGCTGGACGCGTTCACCGACAACGGCCCGGCCGGCGAGCTGCTGTTCAACCCGGCGATAGGGCAGCCGCTGTGGCCGCTGCTTCCGGACGCCGCCATTCGCTACTCCCTGAGCAGTGCTTTCACCCGGGACGTACCAGTTCCCGAGCGGATCGTCGCCGACGTCCGAGGTATGACATACCGCAGCCTCACCGCGACATCGAACGCATCGGATGTGTACCTGCTGGACCGGCCCGAGCCGGACCGGCTCGTGGACCTCGGCCTGCCGACCATGGTGATCTATGGCTCCCGGGATAAGCGCTGGCCGTCGGCGTCCTTCCAGGAATACCGCCGAGTCCCGAACGTCCGGATCGAGTCCCTCGATTGCGGTCACACTCCCATGATCGAGGATCCCGGCACCACCGGGACCCTCATCCGCGACTTCGCCGAGCATTACTGAACAACCCCTCGCGTGTGACCGTCCTGGCGCCGGGGGCCGTGGCCGGTCGTGCCCGGCGTCTATCGTCCGGCGGTTTCGACCTGCGGTCACCGCGGTGCTGGGAAATCGGGAGTGTCCAGGCTCCGTCATCGGTCGGATGCGTTGTGACACTTTCGATCCCGGCCACCCGATCCGGCATCGGGCCGGTACGGTACCGGTCAACCGGGCCGACCGACCACTTGTTCGCCGGGCATCCTTTCGGCCCTCGACGAAGGCAACCCCACGACTTTCCACCCACTGTCCGGGCGTCGAACCCTGGACACCGACAAACGTAGGGCACACTCATGCGGATTCTCATCTCCGGCGCCAGCGTCGCCGGTCCGGTACTGGCGTACTGGCTCACCAGACACGGGTTTTCGGTCACGGTTGTCGAGCGCGCGGCGGCTCCGCGCAAGACCGGCGGCCACGCGGTCGACCTGTTCCGGCCCGCGATGGACATCTCGGAGAAGATGGGCGTGCTCGATCGCATCGAGGCGCGGGTCACCGGTACGAGCCGGTTGACGCTCTGCCCGGAAGGGGAGCGGCGGCCCGCCCGGGTAGACCTGGCCAAGCTCTTCGGTGCCACCTCCGATCGGCACGCCGAGATCATGCGGGACGATCTGAGCGAGATCTACTACGAGGCCGCGTGCGACGACGTCGAGTACCTGTTCGGCGACTCGATCACCGCGATCTCTCCCGACGGTGAGGTGATGTTCGAGAACGCCGCGCCGCGCCGCTTCGACCTGATCGTCGGTGCGGACGGGCTGCACTCCAACGTGCGCCGTCTGATCTTCGGTGACGAGTCCCGATTCAGTGCTTCCACCGGGGCCTATCTCGCGGTGGTGTCGCTGCCCGGCACCGCGGGCGTCGACGGTGAACTCCGCATCCATGTGGGTGTCGGGCGCACCGCCGGGATGTACCGCGCACGCCATCTCGACGATGCGCGGGCATTGTTCCTGTTCCGGACCGAGCGCGAACTCGACTTCCACCACCACGATGTATCGCGGCAGAAAGATCTGCTGCGCAACGCTTTCCACGGTGTGGACGCCGAGGTGGCGGGCTGGCTGGACGCGCTCGACCACACCCCGGCCTTCTACTTCGATTCCATCACCCAGCTGCGCATGGACACCTGGTCTCGGGGCAGGGTCACGCTCGTCGGCGACGCGGGCTACTGCCCCGGCCCCGCCGTCGGCGGTAGCACCACGCTCGCGGTCGTGGGCGCCTACGTCCTGGCCGGCGAGCTGGCCCGGGCGGGCGGCGACCCCGAGCGCGCCTTCCTCGCATACGAGCGCGCGATGACACCGCATGTGCGAGGCAGTCGCGAGGTGGCAATGAGCGCGGCGAAAACCCTGATCCCCACCTCCCGCCTCGGGGTGCGCGGCCTGGTCCACGCCACCCGCCTGCTCTCCGTCCTCCCCGCGGGAGCCGCCCGCACCTTCCTCCGCCTCACCAGCAAAACCGCCAGTGTCTACAACTCCATGACCGTCGACGACTACCCACCCCCGCCGGGACCGTCGATCTAGCCGGACACGCATCCACGACCGACAAGGACGCAGCGGCGGCCGACGCCGTCGGTCCGCCAGTGTCCCGCTGCGGAATTCGGGTCGAGTTCCGCTTCGACGTAGGAGGTTGCGCGCCTGGACATTCCAACCAGGCGCGCACGTAGCGATTCGCGATGGGTGTCGAGGCGCTGGACCCGGCCACCGCATTACCTCAGGTGGTTCGAGGTTGACGGCGCGACGCTATGGCGACTTTGTCAGGCCGCGGACGTGTGGCCATGCCTTGGCAAGTGCGAGTAGCTGGCGCAACTCCGCGGTGAGGTCCCGTGCCCCCGGTTGGACTTGGTGCTGGGGCGTGACCCGGCTCGCGCTCGGAGGGCGTCCGGCAGCTTTGGTGGCTATGGCCTCGGCGATCCGGCGGGTATAGATATGTGGGTCACTGGCGGCCAGATCGTCCGGGCTGTCGCTGTAGCGCTTGAGATGCAGCAGGCTGTCGCGGATCTCGACCGTCATGCGATGCAGACGGATGGCCGGGTCTGTTCGGTCGTTGTGGACGCGCCGCATCTCCAGGGCGATTTCGGGTACGGCTGCGGTGAGATCGGCCCACATCGGCCGGAGGCGGCGGCAGTATCGGCCGGTGCGGTCCCATCCGATGTGGGTTAGCAGGGTGCTGATCAGCGGCACTGTGATCACGGCGGGAGCGCCGACGGCCGAGAGCAGGAAGCCGCTCCATGCTTTCCAGTGCATCTCGGGATCGAATGACGGTTGGCCCGTCACGACATTGATGGTGGTCTCGAGCGGGTATACGACCGCTACGATCCCCAGGCCCACCGCGGTGCCCAAGACCGCTGTGTACAGCGCACGTTCCTGCCAGGTGGTGTCGGCGCGCATCTCGCGTGCACTTACCCGGCCGACGAGCAGGGCAGTAGCGCCGAGCGGCAGGGAAAATGCGACCCAGACCACGACAGCCGGCCAGCCGAGGGTTTGGTCGATCAACTGGTCGGCGTGGCGGGCGGGCGTCCCCGCGATCAGGATGACAGCGATGGCGGTGATCGCGACAAGGTAATAGCGCCACTGCCTGCGCCACGTGTGGGCGGGATCGGCGCCTGCCCACAACTTGGCAATGCCGTAGATATTCGAGATGGTCAATACGGTCGCTCCCAGCGAGAGCTGTCGGGCGATATTCACCACGTCGGTGTCGGCGCCGGGCAGCAGCCGAGCCAGTGACTGTTCGAACCATGCCTCCCGCAATAGGTGTTCGAAGAGACCGGCGGCGAGCCCGATGTTGATGAGCCGGTCGATGATGCTGTCCCGCAACAGCCACCACCGACCGGCGAGCACCAACGTGATACCTGTCAGGACGGGCCAGGTGATCAGACCCGGGATCGGCGAGGTCATCTCATCGATACCGGTTTCGGAAGAACGTCGAGCGGAACCGGCTCGCCGATCGCTTCGGCAGCATCGCTTCGACCAGCAGCAGGTCGGCGAAGGTTTCCGCGGCCTGCTCGCGCTCACTGCCGTAGTCTGCGCGGCGCAGTACGCTGCGGATGGTTTCCAGCGACAGCGAGGGCATCAATTCGCGCAACGACAGATCAGCCGCGGCGCCACCGGGACCGCTCGCAGTCCCGCCGTGGCCGAGCAGCATGTGACCGATCTCGTGGGCGATGATGTGGTCGGCATGCCATTCGGTGTCGGCCCCGTACATGATCACGTCATCGCCTTCCCGGGCAATCCACAGGCCACTTCCGGTGCCGCATCCGTTCGCCAAGAGTGCGCCGACGTCGATCGGGCACAACGTGATCGGCCGTCCCCGGAACTCTGCCACCCGCGCGATGTATTCCGTTATGTCCCATGGGTGGGGGATCGGTACCAGGCGACCCAGCTCCTGGAATCGCGCGGTGAGATCCTCCATTACACCTTCCCTCGTTGATCACGTGACCTATGCCGATATTGCGGTGAGCGTAGTCGCCTACGGAGCATTGTCGCGGACATAGCCTGTCGCGCAAGCTTTCTCGCATCCGCCTTCGGCGGATCGGCCGCAACATTCCAACCAGGCGACACGGCCCCCACGGCCGCGGGGGTAATCCACATCGATTTCGAACGCGGCTGAGCATATCGCTGCTGGTCGAGACTCTGCTGAGCCCCATCCGGAGACCGACCCGGGGGTTCAGTCGTTTCGCCGTCGCTGCGGGCTGGCCGGTTCGGTCAGCGCGGAATGCGGCAATGTAGTGCGTTCGACGAAGGACACGATCTGCGGATTCGGGGGTGGTGGGCCGGTAGCTCACGCGACGCGTGACCGACCGGCCCATCACCTCAGTAGAGCGCCGAAATGACTGCGGTGTCACTGATTTCGAGCAGGCGACGGCGCGCCGTCGGATCGTCCGCCTGCGCGTGCGGATGGCTTTGCCTGCTGCCGTTGAAATACCGGCCTGTCGTCTGCGACAGGGCCGGATCGCAAATCAGCCGGAGGGTCGCGTCCGCGCCTTCGGCGACGGTGCTTATCGGCGTAACACCGGATGTCAGCACCATGGTCGTCGCCATGAGGGTGGCCGGGTGCAGGGCGTTCACCGTGACACCGGTTCCGTCGAGTTCCTCGGCATACTCGATGGTCGCCATGATCATCGCCAGCTTGGCGCGGCAATAGGCGGTGTACACGTCGTAGTCGTGCTCGGGGGTCGGATCGTCGAGGTCGATCTCCTGCTGCCCGGCGGAGGCTACGTTCACCACCCGCGCCGGAGCCGAGGCCCGCAGCAGCGGCAGCAGCCGCCGCGTCAGCCGATAGGGGGCCAGATGGTTGACCGCCCACAGCAATTCGTTGCCGTCGGCGCTGAGTGCACGTTTCCCATCCGGTCGGCCGCCGGTGCCGGCATTGTTCACCAGCACATCCAATCGCGAAGTGCGGGCGATGATCTCGTCGGCCAGCCGGTCCACCTCCGCGAGTCGCGACAGGTCGGCCAGGATGAGCTGCGGAGCGTGTCCGCTCGCGGCTATCACCTCGGCCGCGACCGCTGCGGCCCGATCGGGGTTGCGGCCGTGCAGGATCAGCCGGGCACCCGCGGAGCCGAGCCGCACCGCGAGTTCGCGGCCGAGTCCGTCCGTCGCGCCCGTGATCAGCACAGTGCGATCGACCAGGCGATCGATATCGTTGTCGCGCATAGCCTTTCCTTGCAATCTCAGGTCTCGTCCTCGGTCCGGATGCTGACCGAAGTGGCGGTCAGGTCGAGCGCGACGTGCGTGCCGAGAGGCGTGTGCACGACGCGCGGATCGCCGGTGGCCGGCATCGGTATGCCGTTCACGATGACCTCGACCCAGCGGACGATGGCGTCGCCGTCGCGCCGCGAATGACGAACGATCTCGACTTCGCAGGGGAGCGACTCAGCCACTGGAAGCCGCGCATGACGACGAATCCGCGTTTATGGCGGAACCGGCACCTACGGAATTCACTGCATCGCCTCCGCCGTGGCGACGAGCGTCGCCCGGCCCAGGATGTGGCCGGCGACAGTGAACCCGAGCAGAGCCGGCGTGGAGTCGGAGGCGATGCCGATGTCCGCTACATCCAGAGCGTGCACGGTGACGAAATAGCGGTGCCTTCCATGCCCTGCCGGCGGTGCCGCACCGATGTATCGAGGTAGGCGCGCGTCGTTCGGCAATTGGAAGGAGCCGACCGGCAAACCGACGCCGGCGTCGTCTCCGGCGCCCTCGGGAAGGCTCGTGGTCGTGGCCGGGATGTTGGCGACAGCCCAGTGCCAGAAGCCGGAGCCGGTGGGGGCGTCGGGGTCGTACACGGTGACGGCGTAGCTCTTGGTGCCTGCTGGGGCGCCAGTCCAACTCAGTTGCGGAGAAACGTCTTTGCCGCCGGGAGCGCCGGAGGACCACTGTGCGGGTTGCCAGGCGGCGCCGTCGCTCACCGTGGTGCTGGTGACCGTGAACGAGGCTGCCTCGGGGAGGCGGGCGAAGGGATTGTTTGCGCTCATCGTGTCGCGCCTTTCGAGTCGTGTCGGACATGCAAGATCGACGATATCAGAAATAATCGATTATTTTTCAAATCGTCTATGATCGAAGCATGACTCGGACAGTCCACACCCCGACCTCGCCGGAGAAGCAGATGCTTTCCGAGCAGATCTACGCACACTTGCGGAACGCGATCATGCGCGGCGAGTACGCGCCCGGTGACGCGCTCAAGCCGCAGGATCTATCCAGGCAGCACGGTGTGAGCCTGGCTGTGGTGCGTGAGGCGCTGGTGCGGCTGGTTGGTGAGGGCCTGGCCGAACGGCTGACCAATCGCGGCTTCGCGGTCCCGGCATTTTCCGATCACCGCTGGCAGCAGATCGGCGAGGCCCGCCGGGCTATCGAGCCGGTCCTGCTACGCATGTCGATCGAACGTGGTGACGTCTACTGGGAGAGCGACGTCCGAGCTGCCCACCACCGCATGGCGCGCACACCGGTATTCACCCCGGAGGGCGGCGAGTACTACAGCGAGGTATGGGCCGAGGCTCACCGGGTGTTCCATCGCACACTCTTGGAAGGGTGTGGCAACCCGGTGCTATTGGAAACCTTCGACCGATTGTGGGTCGCGAGCGAGCTGGCCCGCCGCTGGTCTACATACCGCAACCCGGAGCGCGATGGCATTGACGAGCATCGCCGATTGGAGGAGGCGGCGCTGGCCCGTGACCCCGACACCGCCGCCGACATACTGACTCGACACCTCACCCTGACGACGGCCGCACTGACAGAGCAAGACGGCTGAAACGCCGACAATCCGGCCAGTCGGTCTGTCGGTTGACGCCGACCATGACGCAGTTGCCGTCCGGACCGGCCCCCGGACGTCCCATGGAGCGGAGCAAGCCGTGCGGCCGGATTGTGGTGGTCATCGAGACTCCTACTGGCGGAATAGGCTCAGTCTCATCCGGCGCATCACGATCTGACACGCAATCTTGCGGTTCCGGCAAGATGGGCGCATGGACCCCGAAACCGATGACGTGCTCGACGCGGTGGGACCGCGACTGCGTGCGTTACGGCGCGAGCGCGGCATCACCCTCGCAGACCTCGCGACGACGACCGGCGTGTCCGAGAGCACGCTGTCCCGGCTGGAGAGCGGGCAGCGCCGGGCAACCCTCGAGTTGCTGCTGCCGCTCGCTCGCACCTACGACGTGCCGTTGGACGACCTCGTCGGTGCGCCCCGCACCGGCGATCCCCGAATCCATCTGAAACCGATCCGTCGGTTCGGGATGATCTTCGTGCCGCTGTCCCGGCGGCCGGGCGGAGTGCACGCGTTCAAGATGATCATTCCCGCGCGTCCGGCACCGCTGGAGCCGACGCCGCAGACACACGACGGCTTCGAGTGGCTGTATGTGCTCAACGGCCGCCTCCGATTGGTGGTCGGCGAGCGCGACCTGACCTTGCCGCCCGGCGAGGCCGCGGAATTCGACACCTCCGTACCGCACTGGCTGGGCAGCGCCGACGGCGGCACGGTCGAGTTGCTCATCCTGTTCGGCTTGCAGGGTCTGCGATCGCATGTACACGTCGACTCGCATCGGTGAGATTCCCCGGCAGCCGGCTCATGCTGTGTTGACGCAACGAGGAAGGTGACGGGCATGGCATGGAGCACTCGTGAACTCGCCGAACTCGCAGGCACCAGCCTGCGAACGGTGCGGCACTACCACGACGTCGGACTGCTCGCCGAGCCCGAACGCGCGGCCAACGGCTACAAACGCTACGGGGTGACCCACCTGGTCCGGTTGCTTCGCATCAAAAAGCTTACAGCGCTTGGCTTTTCACTCGCCCAGATCGCTGCCCTCGGGGACGCCGACGAGCACCCGGAAGCAGAGCTGCGGGCACTGGATACCGAACTGGCCGCGACCATCGAGCGGCTGCAGCGCGCGCGGTCCGAACTCGCCCTGATCCTGCGGCACGGCTCGCCGACCGATCTGCCGCCCGAGCTGGCCCCGATCGCCGGCGGCCTGTCCGCCGCCGACCGCGCCTTCATCAGCGTCATCACCCGAGTGCTCGATCCGTCGGCGTTCGACGCCTACAAACGGATGCTGCAGTCCCTTCCCGGCGCGCTACCCGCGGGCCCCGAGCTCGACGACCTGCCCGCCGACGCCGACGAGCGAACCCGCATCGAGCTGGCCGAACGCCTGATTCCGCAGGTCCGGGACCTGTACGCGAACTATCCCGGGCTGGCGAACCTCGGCACCGGTGGCAACGCACACAGCGTGACCCGTGCCATCGGAGCCGCGATGACGGAGCTCTACAACCCCGCACAGATCGACGTCCTGCGGCGCATCGGACTCGGACTCCAGGCACCCCGGCCGATCCCGAAGTGACGTCTTGACTGTGCCGTTACGGCCGGGGGTGTGATCCCGACGAGACCATCAATCGAGAGGATCGCCATGCCATCGCCGACATTGCCGGAATTCATCTCCGTCGAGGACTTGTTCACCCCACCCGTCCGCACGGGCGCGGCGATTTCGCCGGACGGCACCGCGATCGCCTTCCTGGCGCCGTGGCGGAACCGGCTGAACGTGTGGATCCAGGACCTCGATGCCGGGGCGGAGCCACGGTGCGTGACCGCGGACGAGAACCGCAGCGTGCAGAGCTTCTACTGGACCGACGATCCGCGCTGGTTGCTGTACACCCAAGACGGAGGGGGTGACGAACAGTGGCATCTGTACCGGGTCGATCTGGACGACCCGGGCGCACCGGCGGTCGACCTGACGCCCTTTCCCGGAGTGACGGTTGCGCTGCTCGAGCTCCCCAAAGGGCGGCCCGGGAAGGCATTGCTCCATCTGAACAAGCGGAAGGTCGAGGTGTTCGACCTGTGCGAGCTCGACCTCGCGACCGCTGACCTCACGGTGCTGGCCGAGAACCCCGGCCGGGTGGCCTTCTGGATGTGCGGTCCCGACGGCTCGGTGTTCGCCCGGAGCCTCACCTCGGACGGGGATGTCGAGATCTCGCGCTGGGAAGCCGCCGCGGGCACACTGCACCCCATCGCCTTCTTCGACGGCGCCGACTATCCGGTCGGCGTGCTGCCGCTGCAGCTCACACCGGACGGGACCGGGATGTGGATCGGCTCGAACCGCGGCACCGACCGAACCCGACTGGTCCGGCTCGACCTCACCACCGGCGCCGAGACCGAGGTCGACAGTCATCCGGCCTACGACCTCGACATCCGTGGCGCGGTTGTACCCGCACTGCCCGGTCCGCTGATTCTCGACCGGCGGACCGGGGCGCTGATCGGGGCACGCTACCTCGGCGAACGTCAGGTGATCCACGCTCTGGATCCGAACTTCGCCGCGGCACTGGAGAATTTGCGGCAGCTCTCCGACGGGGACCTGGGCGCGCTATCCTCCGACGCCACCGGACAACGCTGGGTGGTCACCTTCATCCATGACCGCGATCCCGACGTGACCTACTACTACGACCACACCAAAGGCGAAAGCCGGTTGCTGTTCCGCCCGTACCCGAATCTGGATGCCGACGCGCTGGCGCCGATGGCCCCGGTGTCCATCACTGCGCGGGACGGGCTGCGGGTTCCGGCTTATCTGACGTTGCCCGTCGGTGTCGAGCCGGTCGGATTGCCGATGGTCGTGATGCTCCACGGCGGCCCGTGGTTTCGCGACAGCTGGGAATTCGACCCCGCCGTGCAACTGCTCGCCAACCGCGGCTATGCGGTGCTGCAGGTCAATTTCCGCGGATCCATCGGTTACGGCAAGGCCTTCGTGAAAGCCGCCATCGGACAGTTCGCAGGCACCATGCACGACGATGTCATCGATGCCGTGCGATGGGCCGTGGCGCAGGGTTATGCCGACGCGGAGCGGGTCGGGATCATCGGCGGCTCCTACGGCGGCTATGCCGCCCTGGTCGGGGTCACCTTCACCCCCGACGTGTTCGCCGCGGCCGTCGACTACGTCGGCATGTCCAACCTCGCGAACTTCTTGCGCACGATTCCGCCCTTCTCGAAACCCCAGGTGGCCAACAACTGGCACCTGTTCGTCGGCGATCCCGACGACCCCGAACAGGAGGCCGACATGCTCGCCCGTTCACCCATCACCCACGTGGACCGAATCCGCACCCCACTGCTGGTGATCCAGGGCGCCAACGACGTTCGCGTAGTCCGCGCCGAGTCCGACAACCTCGTCGCAGCCCTCCGCGCTCGCGGGGTCGAGGTCGAATACCTGCTCGCAGCGGACGAGGGACACGGATTCGTCAACCCGGACAACCAGATCGAGATGTTCCATGTGGTCGAACGGTTCTTCGCCCGGCATCTCCAGGCTTGACCCGACCCGGAAGGCAACTGCCGACGTGCGGGCCGCATCAGGCGCGTGTCCCGGCCGCCAGCGCCTTCAGCTCGGTGAAGCGGACGATATTGCCCGCGGCGCCCCAGGTGCCATCGGGCTGTTCGTGGATGAGCACCCAGACGCGCAGTCCTTCCGCATCGGCGAGCCCCGCGGCGGCGAGCACGTCGGCGGTCACCTGCTTGATCAGGCCCGCCTTGCGGCGTTCGGACAGCGCTCCCTCGGGCACGGTGGCATCCACCCGGAAGCGTGGCAGGTCGTCCTCGGCGGTGCCGAACGCACCTTCGGGCACCTCGTCGATCCGGCACCAGGCCTGCGCGCGGAAGAACGCGGTATCCGGTGCGCCCTCCGAGGTGAGCAGGGTGGTGGCGAGGGTCTTCTGCAATTCGCTGCGGGCATCGGCGGATAGCACGCCTGCGGGCAGGGTGAGCTGGATCATCGGCATGGGAACACCTCCGTTATAACGACTGTTATAGATCGCGGACGGTACGCTATGACAGTCGTTATGGTCAAGGAGGTGCTGGGATGGCGCAGTCGGACGCGCGTGATCGGATGGTGGCCGGTGCGGCCGATATGCTGCGGCGGCGCGGGCTGAACGCGACCAGTGTGCGGGAGCTGGCCAAGCATTCCGGCGCCCCGCTCGGCTCGACCTACCACTACTTTCCCGGCGGAAAATCCGAGCTGGCCGCCGAGGCCGTCCGCTTCGCCGACGGCCTGGCCGCACGCAAGTTGGTCGAAGAGCTGCCCGGCGGCCCGGTTGCCGGGCTACGCGCATTCGTGGAGATGTGGCGAAAGGTCGTGGTGGACAGTGACTTTCGGACGGGGTGCCCGGTGCTGGCGGTCTCGGTCGAGGACCAGCCCGACGACGACGATGAACCCCGGCGCGCGGCCGCCGCCGCCTTCGACCATTGGACGGCGCTACTCGCCGAATCCCTGGGCACCCATGGCGCAACAGCATCCGCCGCCGCCCAGACCGCCACCCTGATCGTCGCCGCCATCGAAGGCGCCGTCGCGATGTGTCGAGCCCAGCGCAGCACCCACCCCCTCGACCGAACCGCAGACGCCCTCGAAAACGTAGTCCGCGCGGTCACCGGCCAAAACTGGTCCGGTAATGGCATGGATGTAATCACATAACCGAAATTCGATGGTGGCGAACTGAACTCGATTCAGCAGTCTGGACCCTGCTCGCCTTCAATGCGAAGACGGTCACCAAGCTCCGAGGCTCCCCTCGATGGCGTTCAGTTGTTTCGGCGAGCGAACGGTTCGGTGCGCGAGGACATTTTGCTCAACGACCGCAGCGATCCTTACTCGGTGTAATCCCCCCATGTAATCGACCACGGGAATGCACAATCACCCAGCACTCCGCTAAGACCAGGGGCAAGCCCCTTGGACAAGCGATCACCATGCGCTCATGCAGGCAAACGTCGAGAGCGCACCTGCATCAGCGCATTCTCGCGGGGGATTGGCGTGTTGGGTGGGGTTCGGGTGTGGGCAATTGGGGGGCTCGGGAGTATGATCTTGCAGGTCGGGGTGGGTTATTGGTTGATGGGGCCTATGGGGTGTTCAGGGGGGTGTCAATAGAAGCAATCTGGGTGCGTAATTTGGTTTGGAGGGTTTGTTATGCTCCGTTTTTCGCATTTTCTTGCTATCGCCGCTGCTGGATTCGGGGTGGCGTTGGGGGCTGGTGGGGTGCTGGCCGCGCCGGATGATCCTGGTACGCCGTGTGGGGACAATATGGTGACGAACACTAATCAGGAGTGTGTTGCCGTTGGTAGTGTCTGCACGATGACCGATGGGATGGTTGTCGGGACTGTTGGGGTCGATGGGCGGTGTGTTATTCCTGGTATGAATACCTGACGTTGTTCGACTCCGCTGTGGCACCCAATTCTGGTTGGGTGCGGGGGGTTTTGTGTAGCCAGGTTGAAAGTTGGTGGGGTTCAGTGGGGTCCGGAACCGGTGGGGGTTATCGGCCTCGGGGGTACATCGTTACTACGGTGCCGTCGGTGTTGGCGGCCAGGTAGGCGCCGCCGTAGTCGTCGGTTAGGTAGACCATGACGGTTGGCTGGTTGTTGTTGAAGGTCCAGGATGGGTCGACGATTACGTAGCGCAGGGTGGGGGTGGGGATGCCGAGGCTTTCTTCGGCGGTGTGGAGCAGGGTGGGGAGGATGTCCCAGTTGATCGAGTTCAGTTTTACCGTGGCGTGGTTGGAGAGTGGGCCGCCTGCACCCTTTCGGGTGGCTGTTCCGTCGCGGTAGACGAAGAGGTCGAAGAGGGTGGGTTTGTCCTTGACCGGGGCGCCGACGTTGGCGTAGGTCGGGTAGAAGGTCGCCTCGTTGAATTCCTCACTGCCGGAAACCTTTTCGAGTGCCGTGATGGCCTGGCGGATACCGTTCGGGGTGAGGAGGTCGACGGAATTTCCGGTCACAGGTGCGGATGTCGGGCCCGCGGATCGGGTCATGGGTGGAAGGCTACGGGTGGTAGGTGGCGTGCTCGAAATGGCCTGGCTTGCGGTCGAATCGGGGCGCAGGGCCACGATCGCAATCGTGGCTACGACAGCGGCGACAGCGATTGCGGCGGCGAGTCCAATGGCGACTCCGCGCGAGAATGGCTTGCGCGCAGGATTATTCGTGGACAGCTGAGGTGCAGAAGCCGAGTTGGGCACGCCCTGTATATGGGCCGGGCCGCGCGGACCGAATGCACCAGGCGTGTTGACCGCGCCGGGTGTGTTGAGCGCACCTGGTAGGTGGGTTGCGCCGGGTGTGTTGACCGAATCCGGTGATCTGGCTGCGCCCGAATAGTTGACCGCGCCGGGTGTGTTGAGCGCACCTGGTAGGTGGGTCGCGCCGGGTGTGTTGACCGAATCCGGTGAACTGGCTGCGCCCGAATAGTTGACCGCGCGGGGTGTGTTGAACGCGCCCGGTAGGTGGGCTGCGGCGGGTGTGTCGAACACGGTCGGTGAACTGGGCGTGCCCGAATAGTTGACCGCCCCGGGTGTGTTGAACGCACTTGGTACGTCGGCTGCGGCGGGTGTGTCGAACACAGTCGGTGAACTGGCCGCGTCCGAAAAGTTGACCGCGCCTGGAGTATTGAAGTCACCCGATGCGCTGGCCGGACTGGGAGGGTTGATCGCAGGCGGCGAATCGACCGGTCCGGGAGTATGGAACCCCCCGGGTAGCTCAACTGCCCCAGGAGTATTGAACGCGCCACCGACGCCGGGAGTATTGAACGCCGCTGCGTTCGGAGCATCGCCCGCGCCAGGAGTATTGAAGGTCCCGAGCGCACCGAATGTCCCTCCCGCACCAACCTCCTGCGCAAGCATCCGGTCCACCTGCTCGGTAGTCGGCCGACGACTCGGATCGGGTACGAGCACTGCCGTGAGCACGGCTGTCAAAGCCCCGGCGCGCTGCGGCGGCGGCACCTCACCTCGGATGACCGCCGCCAGCGTGGCGACAGTCGACTCGCGCCGCATCGGGTGGAACCCCTCCACCGCGACATACAGCAACAGCCCGAGCGACCACAGGTCCGAAGCCGGATGTCCCTCCTGACCGCTGAGGCGTTCCGGCGCAACATAATCCAGCGAGCCGACCACGCTGCCGGTGGAGGTCAATGCGGTCATGCCATTGATCGCGGCGATACCGAAATCGGTCAATACCGGTGAACCATCTTGGCGCAGTAGCACATTCGCGGGTTTGATATCGCGGTGCAGTACCCCCACTTGATGTGCGGCGCGCAGGGCGGCGAGTATGCCGCGGCCGAGGTGCGCCACTCGGGTGGGCGGCAGCGGTCCATCGGCCAGATGATCGGCGAGGCTCTGCCCGCGAACCAGTTCCATGACGATCCACGGATTCGCCACTTCGGCCGAATCCACGATGTGGTGAATGGCAACAACGTTCGGATGGCCGATTCGGGCCAGCGCCCTGGCCTCCCGCAGGACGCGCTCACGGTGCACGCCGGGCGAGCGGCCCTCGTCGGCCTCCGCCCGCACCTCTTTCAGCGCGACCTCGCGATGCAGCGCGAGGTCATACGCGCGCCACACCGTGCCCATCCCGCCACTGCCGAGCGGCTCGAGCAACTCGAAACGCCCGTCGACCACTGTCCGCCCGGAAACCACTGCGCAAGCCTATGTGCATTGCCGCACCCACGCGACATGCCTGTTTCACATGAGGCGCAGCACTATTGGTCGGCGGCGACCAGGCGGTCCGGTCCGGCGGGCGTGCTGTCGGCCTGCTCGACTCCGGGAGTGCGGGTATTGAGCCAGGCTCCGACGAACATCAGCGCCGCACCCAGGCCCTGAACAGCGGAGATGGATTCCCCGAGCAACACCCATGCACAGCTGAGCCCGAAGGCGGGGACGAGAAATATCGCCGCGGACGCGGTGGCCGCACCGACCTGACCCACCGCATGGTAGTAGAGGACATAGGCGAGCGCGGTGGGCAACATCCCGAGATATGCCTGGTTGAGCCAGAATTCCAGATCCAACCCGGACCACGGGACGTCGGCGAGATCCGGTGCCGCGACGAACCCGAGCACGAGCGTGCCCGCAGCGGTGGCGTAGACCGTGACGGTCGGTGCCGAGAGCCGGGATAACAGCGGCGCCCCCAAAATCGTATAGCCCGCCCAGCAAGCTGCCGCGCCGAGAAAGACGAGATCTCCGAGCAGCCGGTGAGATCCACTCGCCGGAATTCCGAGGAAGAACACACCCGCGCCGGCAATCGCTGTGGTCAGTCCGACCATGCGGATGAGCGACAACCGGGTACGCCCGCACAACGTCGTCACGGCAACCGTGAAAATCGGCGCGGCCATCGGCACGATCACGCTGCCATCGGCCGCTGGCGCCAGCGAAAGCCCGAGGAAGAACAGAAAGTTGTAGCCGAACACGCCGATCAGCCCGAGCCCGGCGGCGCGCGCGGCATCGGCGACGGGCAGCCGCGGTGCGCGCAGCACGATGAGCAGCACGATCGTGCCGATCAGGAACCGCAGGAATCCCGCGACCGCGTGCGGTACCTCGTGCACCGCTAGTTTCGAGGAGGCGAACGCGCTGCCCCACAATGCCATCACCAGGACCAAAAGCAATCGGATACGCACGGATCAATACTCGGCGGGGGCCGGGAGCAAGTCTTGAACGCTGGTGCGGCCACAATGGACCGGTGACCGAGCACGAATGGGTCCAGTACCGGCGGATGACGGATCGGCCCGTCGAGGTCATGCACGCGCATTTCGAACGCCACGTCTACGACCCGCACAGTCACGAAACGTATTCCTTCGGACTGACCGAATTCGGCGCGCAGACCTTCCACTGCCGCGGCGCGACGCGCACCAGCACGGTGGGCATGGTGATGGCATTCAATCCGGACGAGCCACACGACGGCCACAGCACGACCGAACTCGGATTCACCTACTGGATCGTCCATATCGGATCCGAGTTGATCACCGATCTGCTCACCGACCGGATGGGCCGCCCGACCGGTCTGCCGCTGTTCGCCGATCCGGTGTTGCCCGATCCGCTGCTGTCGGCCGCGCTCGGCAGACTGTGTGCGAGTCTGATCGGGCCCGCCACCGAACTCGCCGCCGACGAGGCACTTGCCGGATCGGTTGCCGCGCTGGTGCAGCGTGGCACCCGCACACCGACGAAAACATCAGTCGTGCAAGCTGGTTCGGCAGCTGATATCGCGCGGCGGGTCCGTGCTGTACTCCACGATCGCTATCTCGATCCCATTTCCATGGACGATCTGGCCGAGGCGACCGAATGCAGCAGATTCGCCATGTACCGCGCCTTCCGCGCCAATTATGGTCTGGCGCCGAGCGAATACCAACGACTGCTCCGACTACGCGCCGCCCGTCGATTGATCGCCGCTGGCCAACCGATCAGCGAGGCGGCGGTCGCCGCCGGATTCGCCGATCAAGCGCATCTGACCCGCTGGTTCCGGCGCTGTTACGGCATCACACCGGGCGTCTACCTCGCGGCCGGATAAGTCAGTATCCGACGGGTTCGAGCGTCGCATTGGCGAACGTCACGAAATCCGGTCCCTCGGTGAAGCTTTCGCAGTTCTCCTCGCCGATGTAGACGTCCAGATGTCGTGGCCCGCCGAGACCCGGCGTGAATTCGTCGCCGATCGTCCAGGTGGCGGTGCTGAATCTGCTGCACACGCTGTCGGATTCGAAATCAACGGTCCCGCAATCGATGAGCCGCAATCGCGTACCCGGGTCGAGCCCGTCGGCCGCCGCGCTCTCGAACGGGTGCAGCGCCTCGCCGCTGATATCGCGCGGTTCGGTATCGAGCCAGAAGCCGACGTCGTAGGACCAGTTCAGGTAGGCGCCAGCATGGTCGCCGCTGGTGATCCGGCCGGTGCCCTCCTCGCGCACCACGTCGACGAAATTCTCCGGTAGTGCGCCGATCTCGATATTGGCGTCGGTGCATTCGAGATCGCTGCAGCCGCGCACGGCTTCGGTCGGTCCGGAGTGATAGGACTCGACCGCCGTGTAATAGACCGTCACCGTCCAGCCGTCCCATTCATCGGTCTCGGCGCTGAGCCCGCAGCCGGACGCGAGCGGGGACGCCATGAGCAGCGCTCCCGCGATCATCCCGAACCCGAATCTCACCGCAGCGATATTGCCCGACCGTCCGGGCTGCGCGCTACCTGGCCCATGGCGGGCGCGGCCACGGGTTGTCTTCGATGTGCTCGATCGACTCGTTGAACCGGGAGACCAGCAGGCTCAGCTGCGCGATATCGGTGGTCTTCCAGTCGGCGACGACGGCGCCGATGCCCTCGTTGCTCTGCTCCCGATCGGCGGCGACCAATTCCAGGCCCTTGGCGCTGGCCTGGATCTTGCGGGCGATACCGCCCTCCGGATCGGGGACCCGCTCCACCAGGCCCTGCTTCAACATGGCGCCGACCTGCCGGTTGATGGTGGAGATATCGAGTTGGAAGGCCTCCGACAGTTCGCGCAGGCTGAGCGGGGAATCGATCTCCAGTCTGGTCAGGAGCAGATACGCCGACCGATCGAGCTGGAATCCCGGCCGCCGCAGCAGTGAGGCGGGGAAGTGCCGGGACAGCAGGGTCAACTCGAAGACGAGGCGGGTGAGCGCATCGCTACCTGCGGGACCTGGTTCGGGCATGGCCCACACTATGTCGGCTGAATCACGTCGATAGCAAATTGTGCACGATGCACATGATGTGTACCTTACACATTTATGACTGTTGCAGCCGACGCGTCTCCGACCGTCACCGCGGACGACGCCCGGCGTCGTCCGTCATCCGGCCTGCTCATCGCGACCCTCGGCATGGTCGGTGTGGTCGTATCGCTGATGCAGACGCTGGTCATCCCGATCATTCCCACGCTGCCGACGCTGCTGAGCACCTCGGCGTCCAATGCGTCCTGGGTGATCACCGCCACCCTGCTCGCCGGTGCGGTCGCGACCCCGATCAGCGGCCGACTCGGCGATATGTTCGGCAAGCGCCGAGTTCTGTTCGCCAATCTGGTCTCGCTGGTCGCCGGTTCGGTGGTCTGCGCGCTGTTCTCCTCGCTGGTTCCCGAGATCGTCGGCCGCTCGCTGCAGGGTGCGGCCGTCGGTGCGATCCCGCTCGGCATCAGCATCATGCGCGACGAATTGCCCGCCGAGAAGGTGGGTTCGGCGATGGCGATCATGAGTGCGACGCTCGGCGTCGGCGGCGCGCTCGGCCTGCCGCTGGCTGCGGCGATCGCCCAGAACGCGGACTGGCACATGCTGTTCTGGACCGCGGCCGGACTCGGTGTCGTCTGTGCCGCACTGGTTTTCGTCTTTGTGCCGGAGTCGCCGGTGCGGACCCCCGCGAGGTTCGATTTCGGTGGTGCGGTCGGACTGTCGATCGCCTTGCTGGCCTTGCTGATTCCGATCACCAAGGGTGCGGACTGGGGCTGGGGCAGTGCGAGCATTCTCGGCCTGTTCACGCTGTCGCTGGTGGTATTCCTGATCTGGGGCTTCTTCGAACTCAAGCAGCGCTCGCCGCTGGTCGACCTGCGGGTCTCGGCGCGGCCGCGGGTACTGTTCACCAACGCCGCTTCCATTGCGGTCGGATTCGCCCTCTACGGCATGTCGCTGACCTTCCCGCAGCTGATGATGGCGCCGGAGCAGACCGGATACGGCTTCGGCCTGTCCATGGTCAATGCCGGATTGGCGCTGGCCCCAACCGGATTCGTGATGATTCTGCTGTCGCCGGTCTCCGCGCGACTGTCCGCGGCGCGCGGACCGAAGGTCACGCTGGCGCTCGGCTCGGCGGTCATCGCGGTCGGCTACCTGTGTGCCGTGGTGCTGATGAACAGCGTCTGGGAGCTCATGGTGGCGGCGATGATCGTCGCGGGTGGTGTCGGCCTGGCCTACGCCGCGATGCCCGCGCTGATCATGGGCGCGGTTCCGGTTACCGAGACCGCGGCGGCCAATGGCCTCAACTCGCTGATGCGCTCGATCGGCACGTCCACCTCCTCGGCCGTGATGAGCGTGGTGCTGGCGCATATGACGATGCAGCTCGGCACGCACGTGCTGCCATCGCGCGACGGCTTCCACACCACCTTCCTGATCGCCACCGTCGCTGCCCTGGTCGCCATCGTGCTCACGCTGATCATTCCGATGCGCAAGGCCGCCGATGCCGCCGATAAGGCGGGGCACGCCTGATCTTCGGGCGAGCGCGCCTGAACGGCCCTCGGGACCGATCCTCAACGGCGAGGATCGGTCCCGTTGTCGTCGGGAAGCCCGGCAGCGAATTCGGCGAACAGTCGGCCGTTCTGGAACCAGGCGGGCTGGGCGATGCTGCGCAAGGTGCGCAGATCGGTGGGCAGCGGCGCGCAGGGCACGGGGCCAAAGGTGTCCGGAAACTGGCTCGCCTGAGTGAGGCTCACGATGTGGTCACGAAACAACACCGGTACGCCCAGCGCGTCGAACAACCGACCCAGCGTTGCCGACGTTGGCGCGACCACGCCCTCTTCGAAATCCTGGATCACCGTTTGTGGGAGTCCGGTGGCCACTGCTATCGCGGCCTCCGTCAGTCCGGCCGCTTCCCGGCGCTCGTGCAGATAGCTGGCGATTGAAGGGCGGGGATCCGCCATGGTGACTTACCTCCTGATTCCCTCGGGATCAAGAGCTGATCCCCCCGTTCAGATACACGCACCAACCTGCCTTCGACCCATAAGCCGCACGACGTTCGAAAACCTTAGGGCGCCAGTGCTACCGACTCGGTGTATCGCCGCGCGAGCGTGCGCAGATGCGCGACCAGCTCGGGCGGGCCGTCGACCCGGAAATCCATCATCAGCATGCTCAGGTAGATGGCAATGGTCTCCAGGGCGTCGGCACCGGTCAGCAGGACGCAGGTATCGGCATCGACGGCCTCCACCACGCCGACGGCCGGATTGATGCGCGCGATCACCGTCTCGGCCGGGGCCAGCACCGTCACCCTGGCCTGCACCTTCCAGCCGGTGGTTGCGATGTGGCGCATGACGAAGGCGACCAGGTCCGCATCGGGCAGCGACCGGGCGGCGAAGCGGCGCGAGCCCGCCACCGCGCGCCGCACCTGGGCGACGGGAATCGCACGCCAGGAATGGGTTTCGAGATCGTAGGCGACCAGATACCAGCGGCGCTGCCAGTTGATCAGCCGGTAGGGCTCGATTTCCTTGTCCGCGTCGGTATCCAGGCCGATCAGCACGGTGGCGCCATCGCGAATGGCGCCCGCGAGGGTGGTGAGCACGGCGGCGGGGACGGGGGCATCCGGCTCGCGTGAGCCGGTGGTAGCCGGTCCGATCGCGGTGGCATTGCGCAATGCGGTTACCTTGCGCTGCAAGCGTTTCGGCAGGATCTGTTCGAGTTTCGCCAGTGCGCGGGCGGAATTGTCGGTGATATCGGCGATGCCGGTGGAACCGTCCTCGGCCAAGCCGACTGCCACGGCCACCGCGACCGCCTCATCGTCATCGAGCAGTAGCGGTGGCATGGTGCTGCCCCGGCCGAGCCGGTAGCCGCCGATCGCGCCGCGCTCCGCATGCACCGGATAGCCGAGTTCGCGCAGTCGCTGGATGTCGTTGCGCAGCGTGCGGTCCGTGATACCAAGCCGTTCGGCCAGCTCACGGCCGGTATGCGCGCGGTCCTGCAGCAGGGATAGCAAGCGCAGGACTCGCGTTGTGGTGGCCGCCACCGTCGCCTCCCGAAAATTATTTTGGATGAAGCCGATGTATTAGGAACGAAACTAGCCTAATAGACCCATAGGCTTGGTGACATCAGCAAGAAGCACACAGCACAGCCCGAAAGGCCCATCATGAGCATCACCGCCACCACCGCCGTCGACGCCACTGCGACCCTGCGCCCCGTCTGGCGCGATGTCGTTGCCACCTCCTACCGCGCGCTGACCGATGTCGTCGCCGGTATCCGCGACGATCAGTGGCAGCTGTCGACCCCGTGCTCGGAATGGGATGTCACGCAGGTGATTCAGCACGCCACGGGTGATCAGCTTGCCTTCGCCATGGCGCTCGGCATCGGAAACGGGCCCGCGTACAACCCCTTCGCCCCCTCCGGCGCACTCGACGGCACCGCCGCCGAGCTGGTGCGGGATGCGGTCGAGCAGACCGCGGCCGCCTGGGCCACGGTCACCGACGAGACCGAGACCGTCCCCACCCCGCTGCCGCACGGCGCGCTGCCGACTCCGGTGGCCGCGGTCATGTGCGCACTGGACGCCGCCGTGCACGCCTGGGATATCGCGATTGCAACCGGGCAGGCGTCCCCATTGAACGATGAACTCGCCGGTCACCTGCTCACCGCGGCGCGCACCGTGAACCCGGCCCCGGGTGGCGGTCCGGAGGCGGAAATCATTGAGCCGCTGCGTCAGTGGGGTGCGTACGCCGCGATCGTCGATGGTGAGTCGGGCGACACGGTGGTCGATGAGCTGCTGCGCTACCTGGGTCGCGACCCGCGGGCATAGTCCCGCCACCGAATCCGGCCTGAGCGTGCGCAATTTCGCCGAAGCGGTAAATATTCGCCGCATTCACCCCGAAATGTGCACGCTCAGGCCGGTTCGGCTCGGTCAGCGAGCGGTGACGAAGCCCTCGGCGACCATCCAATCGCGTGCCACCTCGGCAGGTTCGCGCCCATCGACATCGACCTGCCGGTTCAATTCGGTGATCGCCGCATTGGTCAGCTTCTCGGAGATCGGCTCCATGATGACCGCGACCTGCGGGTGCGCGTCGGCGAAGGATTTCCGCATCACCAGCGCCGCATTGTATTTCGGGAAGAACCCGAGATCGTCCTTCAGCAATACGAGCCCGAGGGCGGGGATACGGCCATCGGTCGCTGCGACCGATCCGAACCGGCACTGCTTAGCATCCGCGGTCGCCTGATAGACGACCGCGTCCTGCACGATCTGCTTGTGCACCTTGCCGATATCGATCCCGTACTTGCGCGCCATTCCCGGATAGCCGTCTTGGCGCACATTGAATTCGGTGCCGACGCATGTCGCGGCGGCATCGGGATCGGTGCTGATCAGCCGGGCATAGTCGGATAGCGTCACAACACCGGTCTGCTTCGCGGTGCTGGCGCTCATCACCAGCGCGTAGGTGTTGTTCATCGGCGCCATATCCGTCCACACGATGCCGTGCGCGGCCAGATCGGCGTCGCGGACCGCCTCGAACTGACCGATCTCATCCGGAACCGGTTTCTCATTGCCCAGATAGTTGATCCAGCCGGTGCCGGTGTACTCGTAGGAGATATCGATCTGGCCGTGCAACTGCGCATCGCGAACACTGTTGGAGCCCTGGATATTCGTCAGATCGCGGACCTGCGCACCGGCCGCGGACAGTGCGAATTCGATGATGTAGCCGAGGATGTTCTGCTCGGTGAAATCCTTGGAGCCCACCGTGATCGCCACACCGTCGAGTTCCGGCACCGGACGGATGCTGCCCGGACCCACCCGAAGCGGCACCGCGCTGCCGGACTGTAATCCGCAGCCGCCCAGGACGAATACCGCAGCGATGGCCAGTACCCACGCCCTCACTTCAACCCCCTCGGGCCCAGATACTGTTCGGCCAACGCTCCCAGCCAGTCGACGAGCAGTGCCAGCGCGACCGCCAGCACCGCCCCGACCACCAGCGTGACGTTATCGCGCAGCTTGTATCCGGTATCGATCAGAATGCCGAGACCACCCGCGCTCACCAGGAACGACAGCGTCGCGGTACCGACGGCCAGCACGAGTGAGGTGCGCAGCCCGGCCAGAATGTAGGGAATGGCGAGCGGAAATTCGATGCGGCGCAATACCGTCAGCGCCGACATGCCCTGGCCGCGCCCGGCGTCGATGACCGCGCTGTCCACCTGCTGGTAGCCCAGGATCGTATTGCGCAGCACCGGAAGCAGTGCATAGAACGCGATCGGCGCCACGCCGATCCAGAACCCGGTGGTACGGGTCGCGAGATAGAACAGCACGATCAGGCCGATGGCGGGCGCAGCAGCGCCGATATTGGCAATGCCGACGAAAAGCGGTGCCAGACGGCGATATCCGGGCCGCGTGAGCAGCGTGCCCAGCGGTACCGCGACCGCGACGACGATCACCACCACCGTCGCGGTGATCAGTACATGCTGCCAGGTGACGGTCGCGATATTGGATACGCTGATGCTGGCCTGCTGGGTGACGGTGAGATCGCGCCGGAACGCCCACATCAGCACGCCCGCAGTGAGCACCAGCACGAGCGCCGGTTGGACGAGCAGCCGAATCCGTTCGGCCCGGCGCAGTGTCGTCGGCGAGGTACTCGGTGGTGCGGTGGTGGCCGTGGTCATATCGGCGCGTCCGTCTGCGCGCCCGCATGCGTTGCGCGCATGGCCGACAGATGACCGACCAGCGTATCGATCGTGATCAGCCCCGCGTATTCGCCGCGGCGGCCGGTGACGACCGCCGTCGCGGTCTGCTCGGCGAGTAGGGCCTCCAACGCATCCTGCAAGGTCGACTGCAATGACAATTGCTCGCCGACCGGTGATCCGCTGTCGCGCAGTGAATTCGCCTGCGCCAGTTGCTCGCTCGACACCCAGCGCAGCGGCCGCTGCTGCGTGTCGAGAATCAGCGCCCATGGCCAATCGCGTCCGGCCAGTGCGGCGCGAAGGCGATCGACCGAATCGGTCTCGACCGCCGTCGGGCAATCGCCGAGTTCGACATCGCGTACCCGGGTGAGGGTGAGCTGTTTGAGTGAGGCGTCCGCACCGACGAAGCCGGCCACCGTCTCATCCGCGGGATCGGCCAGGATCGCCGCCGGGGTGTCGTACTGCAGAATGCGGGATCGGTTGCCCAGCACAGCGATTCGGTCGCCGAGCTTCACCGCCTCATTGAAGTCGTGGGTGACGAAGACAATGGTCTTGCCCAGTTCGGATTGCAGGCGCAGCAGTTCGTCCTGCAGCAGTCCGCGGGTGATCGGATCGACCGCGCCGAACGGCTCGTCCATCAACAGCACCGGCGGATCGGCCGCCAGCGCACGGGCCACGCCGACGCGCTGCTGCTGACCGCCCGATAGCTGCCTGGGGTAGCGATGGCGGTAGGTGTCGGGATCAAGGCCGACCAGATCGAGCATTTCATCGGTGCGTGCGGCGACCTTCTTGCGGTCCCAGCCGATGAGACCCGGCACCGTCGCAACGTTTTTCGCGACGGTCATATGCGGAAACAGCCCGGCCTGCTGGATCGAATAGCCGATGCCCCTGCGTAATTGGTCCGGATTCACGCCCGTGACATCGCGACCGCCGATCGTGATGGTGCCCGAGGTCGGTTCGATCAGTCGGTTGATCATCCGCATGGTGGTGGTCTTACCGCAGCCGGACGGCCCGACGAGTACCACGATTTCGCCAGCCGGGATGGTCAGCGAAACCCGGTCGACGGCCGGATCGCGTTGGCCCGGATAGTGTTTGGTGACCGCATCGAGCACGATCTCGACGCCGGATACCGCCGATGCCGTACTGTCGCCGCGGGTTTCGGTATCAGTCACGGATTCCCCTAGAGGTGGTGAGTCGGCCGACAATGACGAAGATCCCGTCGAGCAGCAGCGCGAGCACGACGATCAGGATCGTGCCGACCAGCGCCTGTGGCACCGCGTTCGGGCTGCCGAGCCGGGCCAGGCCGGAGAAGATCAGGTTGCCGAGTCCGGGTCCCTTGGCATAGGCGGCGATGGCGAGGATGCCCATGATCATCTGGGTGCTGACGCGCATACCGGTCAGAATCGATGGCCAGGCCAGCGGCAGTTCGATGTGCGCGAGCACCCGCAGCCGATTCATCCCGACCCCGCGCGCGGCGTCGACGATCGCCGGATCCACCGAGGCCAGCCCGATAATGGTGTTGCGCAGAATCGGCAGTAGGGCATAGAGCACCAGTGCGGTAATGGTCGGGCCGACACCGAGTCCGAGGAATGGAATCAGCACCCCGAGCAGTGCGAAAGACGGCACGGTGAGAATGGCGCTGGCCAGCGCGGTCGCCACCGAGGAACCGATCGGGCTGCGATAGACCAGCACCCCGATCAGCACGGCGATGATGGTCGCGAGCAGCAGTGCCTGCACCACCGCCGAGACGTGCAGATACGAGTCGGTGATCAGCTGTGCGCGCCGATGCACCACGAATGTCCACAGTGTGTCCAGGGCCGTACCTCCCCGTCGCCCGGTGTCCTCGGAGACTATCGCGTCAGCCGGTCGGCCGCGATGAGAATCGTCCGGTGCGGCACCGGCAATGACCAAGTGCCGCTACGCCTTCGACGAGACTGCCCCGCCTTCGGCCCGTTCAAACAACCATTCGGTGCGGCACGAGATCCGTTGGTCGCTCGAGCATCGAACGGAGCATCAGGGAAGGAGCGTCTTGTCGCGGGAACCTGGATCCGACCAAGGGCACCTCGTCACGATGCTCGAACGGGGGTTCGATTTGCCGGTGACGTGCTGTTTTACAGTGAACAGAGCCCCTTTTGTCAGCACCCGAATATGGTTCTCACGGCCGATGAGACCACCGTGACGACCGTCGGCGGCAACGAATTCGGCGCGGTCTCGACCCACCGCTGCACGCTGGCCGAGGTGCCCGGGGTGGTCGGATTCGTCCGATTGTGAATAGTGTTGCGGCTGAGCCGGTCCACCAGTGCGTGTGCACTGTCGGCGGGTCCTGCGGCAGCACTTACCATTGACTCGGCGGCGCCCGGCAGCGCCGTCGTTCGGTCCCTGTCCTGCTACCCCCTCATCAGCAGGACAGGGACCCCTGGATCGGGCACATCGGCCCCACCTCCCCGAAATCCGTGTCGCGTACCGTGTCGGGTGTCCGTTGAAAGGTAAGGGTTTCGGAAACTCTGATGCTGCCGACCGAGGAAACGACCGACGCTCCGATGTGGATCGACTATGCCGATTTCGGGGAACGATTCGTCACCCACGCGGTGACGGCGGAGCGGATCGAGGCGGCGGTTTCCGCGATGACCGGACGCGGCGTCACGATCGGACCGTTTTCCCTTGGACCCGCAGGGCTGGCCGGGTTCGTCGCCGAGGGCAAGGTGGGCAAACCGGTCATTCTGCGCAATGGCCCGCATGTCACATTCGAGGTCACCGTGCCGCTGTCGATGGCGGTGAAGGTCACCCTCGGCGGCCGGAAATTGCGGCTGGAGGCGGTCGCCGAAATCGACCTCGTACTGCACGCGCGCACTGCCGCCCCGCTGCTCATCGTGATCGATATCCCGCCGATCACCGCCCGCGACGTCAGCTTTGTGCTGCGTGCCCGGGCCATCGATGCGGCCTGGGAGTGGTTGCTCGACCCGATCGCCGGGGTGGTGCAGCGCGAGGTCGCTAATCGGGTGAATGTGATGCTGGCCGATCCGCAGGCCCGGCGCGGCCGGGTCTTCGACGTCGAGGCCATGATCAACGGCGTTCGTTCGGTGCATACGACCCGGGCCGATTTCGACTGGATCGGCTACGACGAATTCGGGCACGAGTTCTTTGCGCGCATCGTGACCCGCGATCGGGTCTTCGAATTCGTCGAGCGGATAGCGGGCCGTCCGATCGAGATCGGACCGCTGCGCACCGGCCCGCGCAACTCCGCGACGGTGACGGTGCAGGGGAGTGTCCGGCTGCCGCAGCTGGCGGTGCGCTCCGACGAGCCGGTGGCCTTCGACCTGACGCTGCCGGTGAGCCTGGATATCACCGTCGATGTGCTCAAGGCCAACCGCTATCGCGCTGATGTGGAGATTCCGCTGGTGCTGATCGCGCGGGCGGCCGATCCGCTGCTGATCGTCGTCGATGTGCCGCCGCCGGCACCGGCTGACCTGCGGCTGGAGTTCAAGGCGCACGGTGTGCGGGCCGCGACGCTCGGTGTGCTCGCTGGCATCAAAAAGCAGGTCGTCGCGCAGGTGGCTGGGGTGGTGCGCGAGGAGCTAGCGGACAGTTCGGGCCGGACCATCGACGTGGCCGCGCGCATCGACGGCATCGCCTAGACCGGCTCACTTAACGCATGTGACGAATGTGATTCATGTTTCCATTGGGCCTGGCGGTTCCAATGTGAATATGGTGAAATTAGTGCACGTTCGAGGCTCCCGGCGCGCGAGTTGACCTTGGGGAAGGTGCGCCGGGCACGCTACCTGTCCTGTCCATGGTTGGGGTTGCGCGTAAGGAGTCCTGCGATGCGTACCATCTCTGTGTCTCGCCGCCAACTGTTCGCCTATAGCGCCGCTGCCGCCGCCGTCGGCATCGCCGCACAGATCGGAAGAGAGACGA